>NZ_QWFA01000369.1 GCF_003501885.1 Streptomyces globisporus | reverse complement strand
CTCGACCAGTTGCTGCTTGCTCACCCCGATGTCGGCGGGGCGGGGCCGCGCAGGGGGTGCGGTCGGGGAAGCGGTTGTCGAGGCTCCGGCCCACCATGGAGCGGATGATGCGCTCCTCCGTGGTCTCCGGATCCTTGAGGTCGAGGGTCTCCACGGTGCGGCCGTCGCGGAGGACGGTGACGGTGTCGGCGACCTGGGCGATCTCGCCCAGCTTGTGCGAGATGATGATCGAGGTGATGCCCTGGTTCTTCAGTTCGCCGATGAGCCGCAGCAGTTGGGCGCTGTCCTCGTCGTTCAGCGCGGCGGTCGGCTCGTCGAGGATCAGCAGTCCGACGTCCTTGGCCAGTGCCTTGGCGATCTCGACCAGTTGCTGCTTGCTCACCCCGATGTCGGCGACCCGGGTCTGCGGATGCTCGTCAAGACCTACCCGGCGCAGGAGTCCGGCGGCCCGGCGCAGTGTCGCCGGCCAGGTGATGACGCCTCGCCGGGCCGGCTCGTGGCCGAGGAAGATGTTCTCGGCGATCGAGAGCTGGGGGACGAGGGCCAGCTCCTGATGGATGATCACGATGCCGGACCGCTCGCTGGCGCGGATGTCGCGGAACCGGCACTCCTCGCCCTCGTAGCGGATCTCTCCCTCGTAACTGCCGTGCGGGTGAACGCCGGAGAGGACCTTCATCAGCGTGGACTTTCCCGCGCCGTTCTCGCCGCACAGGGCGTGGACCTCGCCACGGCGCACCCGCAGGTTGACCTCGCTCAGCGCCTTCACGCCGGAGAACGTCTTGCTGATGGACCGCATGTCGAGCACGAGGCCGTCGGCCGCGTCCCGCTCCGGGCCGCGGCCGGTGGTCGGGGCCTTCGGTGTCACCGCAGGTCCTCGGCCTTCAAGTAACCCGAGTCGACGAGCACCGACTTGTAGTTGGACTTGTCCACGCTCACCGGCGGCAGCAGGTGCGCGGGGACGACCTTCTTCCCGTTGTCGTACGTCGTGGTGTCGTTGGTCTCCGGTTCCTTCCCGTCCAGGACCGCTCCGACCATGTCCGACGCCACCTGGGCGAGGGCGCGGGTGTCCTTGTAGACGGTCTGGGTCTGCTCGCCCGCGATGATCGACTTCACGGAGGCCGCTTCCGCGTCCTGGCCGGTGACGACCGGCAGGGGCTTGGCGGAGCTGCCGTAGTCGTCGGACTTCAGGGCCGACAGGATGCCGATGGAGATGCCGTCGTACGGAGAGAGGACCGCGTCGACCCGGGCGCTGGAGTACGTCGAGGTGAGCAGGTCGTCCATCCGCTTCTGGGCGGTGCCGCCGTCCCACCGCAGGGTGGTGACCTGGTTGAGGCGGGTCTGCCCGGAGCGGACGACGAGGCGTTTGTCGTCGATGTAGGGCTTGAGCACCTTCATGGCGCCGTTGAAGAAGTACTTGGTGTTGTTGTCGTCGTTCGAGCCCGCGAACAGCTCGATGTTGAAGGGGCCTTCGTCCGGCCGGTCCTTCAGTTCGAGCTTGTCGACGATGTAGCCCGCCTGGAGCTCCCCGACCTTCTCGTTGTCGAACGAGGCGTAGTAGTCGACGTGGTCGGAGCCGAGGATCAGCCGGTCGTAGGAGATGACGGGGATGTCGGCGTCGGCGGCCTGCTGGAGGACATTGGAGAGTGCCTCGCCGTTGATCGCGGCGATGACCAGGGCGTCCACCCCCTGGGTGATCATGTTCTCGATCTGGGAGACCTGCTGGTCGGGGTCGTCCTCGCCGTACTGGAGGGTGGTCCGGAAACCTGCCTTCTTCAGGCTGGCCGTCATATTCCTGCCGTCGGCTATCCAGCGTTCGGACGACTTGGTCGGCATCGCGATGCCGATGCGGTCGTCCGTCGCCGGACTGCC
>NZ_QWFA01000368.1 GCF_003501885.1 Streptomyces globisporus | reverse complement strand
CCCTCATTCCACTCCACCAACACCCGCCGACGCTCAACCGCCGGAAGGACGTCGACATCGAGGGCCAGGGTGCCGGCGCCGTCATTGGTGGCGAGGGCGCTCACGATCCCCGTCAGCGCGGTCTCGACGTAGTCCGCGACCGCCTCGCATGCCACCGCGCCGTCGGCCCTGAGGTCGAGCGAGAGCTCGCTGCCGAAGTCGTCGAGCGACACGGTCAGCGGGTAGTTGATCGCGTCGGTCTCCCCCAGCCAGTGGACCCCCTGCTCTTCGAGGGAGAGGGAGGCCTCGCCGTGCCGCGGTTCGAAGTGCCGGAAATTGATCACTGAGCTGAACAGCGGGGTGTCACCCTCCAGACCGCTGCAGCGCTGAGCCAGGCTCAGCGGGCTCTGCTCACGGGCGATCAGCCCCTGGAGCCCACCGTCGACCTCCTCGATCAGCCCCCGGACCGTCTTGCCCGCCAGCCGCACCCGCAGGGGGAGGGTGTTGATGAAGTTGCCGAGCATGCGCTCGACTCCCGGCACCCCTTGGAGGCGCCCCGACATCACCGTGCCGAACACCACGTCGTCACCGCCGGCGGCCGCGGCCACGACGCACGCCCATGCGGCGTGGAAGAGGCAGGCCGGACTGATGCGCAGACGTTGGGCCTGGGCACGCACCTCCTGGGTCAGGCCGTCGGGCAGAGAGCGGCGCAGGTGCGGGTACTCGTGGCCGTCGCCCCGGACGTTCGTGAGCCCGAAGGGCGTGGTCGACTCGGTGACATCGCCGAGGGCGGCCCGGAAGTGGGCTTCCGCGTCGTCCGTGGCCGTCTGATACAGGGTGTGACCGACGAAGTCCCGGTACGGCGGCGCCGACGCCAGAAGTTCCGGACGGTCCGCCATGTGCACCGCCAGCTCCTCCAGCACCAGCCGCAGGGTGCTGGCGTCCTCGATGAGGTGGTGGGCGCTCAACAGAAGGTAACGCCGGCCGGAGTCCGGATCCTCGGCGATGAGCAGCCTCAGCAGAGGAGCCTCGTCGACCCGCATCCGCCTGGGGCGGGCCAGCAGGGCACGCGCCTGCTCCTCGGCATCCCGGTCCCGGTCCAGGAGTGTCCGCTCCACCTCCAGTCGGGCGGTGCGTTGGACGACCTGCACGGGCTCGGGCAGCTCCGCCGTCAGTACGGCGGTACGCAGGACGTCATGCCGGTCGATCAGCTTCTGCAACGCGCGGGTGAACCGAGCGCACGCGGCCTCGTCGTCGGCGACCAGGAGGATCGAGACCAGGTAGGGATCACTGTCCGGGTCGAGCAGGTGGTGGAAGAGGATTCCCTCCTGCGCGGAGGCCAGCGGGTAGAGATCCTGGACATTGGGCGCGCCACCGGGGACGGTGGCCACCACCGCGTCGATCTGGTCCTGGTCCAGGTCGACCAGGCTGAGCATCTCGGGGGTGACGCGCTCGCAGCCGTGGGGGATCAGGTTCGGCGGCAGCTCGTAGGCGGGGCTCCCCGTGCTGCCGTCGATCTCCGCCGCCAGCGTCGCCAACGTCGGGCTGCTGAACACGCTGCGGACCGGGACGTCGAAGCCCTGCTCCTTCAACCGGGCCACCAGGACCGTGATGAGCAGCGAATGGCCGCCCATCTGGAAGAAGTTGTCGTCGGCGCCGACCTGTGACTCGTCGAAGGACAACAGCTCGGCCCACACGGCCGCCAGCGCCCGCTCGGTTTCGGTGCCGGGGGCGACGTACTCGCGCTGGGCATAGGCATCGATGCGGGGGGCCGGCAGCGCCTTGCGGTCGAGCTTGCCGTTGGCGGTCAGCGGCAGGTCGTCCAGGATGACGAAAGCCGTGGGGACCATGTACTCGGGAAGCGTGCGCCCGAGGTGCTGGGCGAGTTCGGTGCGAGGGTCCGGCGCCGTGTGCCCGTCCTCCAGGACCACGTACGCCACCAGTCGCTTCTCGCCCGGCCCGTCCTCACGGGCGACGACCACGCAGGAACGCACCGCTTCGTGCTGGGTGAGGGTGTTCTCGATCTCACCGAG
>NZ_QWFA01000367.1 GCF_003501885.1 Streptomyces globisporus | reverse complement strand
ACCTCCGCCGCCTCTCCCGGCCCCGCCCGCCCTCCGCACCCGCACCACATCCGTACCGAGGAGTCCCAGCCGTGAGCGACCACGACGCCGAGCACCCCGACGCGTGGACCGAGCCCTCCGCGCACGCCGGCCCCTCCACCACGTACGGGGCTCCCTCCACGACATACGGGCCCGACACCGCGCACAGCTCTCCGCACACCGCCGAGCCGGCCGGACAGACCCCCGTCACCCCGGCCGACGCCGCCGACGCCGCCCGGCTCGTCTCCTTCGGGCTCCAGCCCAAGCTGCTGCCCGCCCGCGACGCCGAATACGCCGACCTGCTGCGGCGCTACCGGGAGGAGAGCGCCTTCGCCCGGCTCGCCGACGCCGTCGCCACCGGCCTCGGCCTCGTCGTCCTGGAGGTCTCCCCGCGCGCCGGGATGGCCGTCACGGCGGGCGAGGACTCCGTCTTCGCCGTCCGCATGGGTGACTACGCCCGCCGTGACGGCCATCCCGGCGCGCGGGGAGACCTCCAGGACGACGAGGCCGAGGCCGGTGGCGACGGCGTCGGCNGTCTCCCCGCGCGCCGGGATGGCCGTCACGGCGGGCGAGGACTCCGTCTTCGCCGTCCGCATGGGTGACTACGCCCGCCGAGCCTCCTCCGACGCCGCCGACCGCTTCCTGCACGGCCTCGCCCACCTCGCCGTCGCCGCCCTCGCCTTCCCCCGCCCCGAGGACCTCGCCGACGACGCGTACATCGGCCGCATCACGGTCAACGGTGTCGACGCATTCGTCCGCCAGGCCTGCCGGCGGCTGGAGGAGCGCGCCGAGGAACAGGGCGACAACACCGACCCCGTCAGCGACGCCCCCGGGCTCGAAGCCGGCTGGCGGATCTACGCCCGCCGCAGCGCCACCGGCGCCACCAAGGACGCCCGTCGGCTCGCCGGATCCACCACCGGCATCATCGGCAAGGCCGTCGCCTTCCTCACCGACTCCGGCTTCCTCCAGCGCACCGGCGACGACGCGGGCGGCGCCTACCGCACCACCGCCCGCTACCAGCTCCAGGTCCGGGACCTCGCGGGCAGCGCCGCCATGGCCGAACTGCTGGAACTCGGCGTCGTCCCCGTCACCGACGGCTCCGCCACCCTGCTGCCGCCGCCCGACCCCGACAGCGTGGAGCTGGCCGCCGACGCGGGCCTGCCCTTCCACTCCTGACCCCGACCGACCCGCACCCCCCCGCCGCTTCACCCCCGCTCACCGAACGACGAGAGTCCGCCGCCATGTACGAGTTGTCCCGGGTCCGCCTCTACTCCATCGGGCCTGCCGGTGCGCGCTACGCCGACACCGTCCTCGACCTGCGCGGCGTCGGCGCACCCGTCCCCAACCCCGCGCCCGCCCAGGCGGAGTTCTTCGAGGAGGAGCCGGTCGGCCCGCCCCGCCGCCCCGCGCCCGCGGGCGTCCTCTTCCTGGAGAACGGCGGCGGCAAGTCCGTCCTGCTCAAGCTGATCTTCTCGGTGATGCTCCCCGGCCACCGCAACACCCTCGGCGGGGCCAGCTCCGGGGTGCTGCGCAAGTTCCTCCTCGCCGACGACTGCGGGCACGTCGCCCTGGAGTGGCAGCACACCCTCACCGGTGAGTGCGTCGTCGTCGGCAAGGTCAGCGAGTGGCGGGGCCGCCAGGTCTCCAACGACCCGCGCAAGTTCGCCGAAGCCTGGTATTCGTTCCGCCCAGGACCCGGGCTCAGCCTGGACAGCCTGCCCGTCGCCGAGGCCTCCGCCGTGGGCCGCCCCGCCGAAGGCGTCTCCGGGGCGCGCGGCAGGCGGCGCACCATGAAGGGCTTCCGCGACGCGCTGATGGACGCGGGCAAGTTCTACGCCCACCTCGACGTGCACTGGGAAGAGATCCACGACCGCTGGAACGAACACCTCGGCGACCTCGGCCTCGACCCCGAACTCTTCCGCTACCAGCGCGAGATGAATGCCGACGAGGGCGAGGCCGCCGGTCTCTTCGCGGTGAAGAAGGACTCCGACTTCACCGACCTCCTGCTCCGCGCCGTCACCGACACCCGCGACACCGACGGACTCGCCGACCTGGTCAGCGGCTTCGGCAACAAACTGGGCCGCCGCGCCGAGCTGACCGCCGAACGCGACTTCACCGCGGGCTCCGTCGACCTCCTCGGCCGGATCGTCGAGGCCACCGACACCCGCGCCCGGGCCCGCGACATCCACGCCGGGGCCGAACGACGCACCCGCACCCTGGCCCGCCGCCTGTCCGCCCGCGCCGCCGAGGAGCGCGGCCGCACCGCCGAACTGGCCGAACGCGTCACCGCCGCCGCCCACACCGTCACCGAAGCCGAGTCCACCCGGGGCCGCCGCGCCCTGATCGCCGCCGAACTGGCCTACCGGCACGCCTCGCTGGCCCTGACCGCCGCCGAGAAGAGCGCCGCCGCCGGACGCAAGGAGCTGGTCGAGGCCCGCACCCTGCACGCCGCCTGGCAGGCCGCCGAAGCCGTCCTGCGCCACCGCGCCGCCGCCGACCGCTCCGCCAGGGTCGCCGCCGCCATCCGCGAGGCCGAACGCGACGCCGCCCCCGCCCTCGCGGCCCTCGCCGCCAGCGACGCCGAACAGTCCGC
>NZ_QWFA01000366.1 GCF_003501885.1 Streptomyces globisporus | reverse complement strand
GGGCATCCCCACCCAGACCCCCGCACTCGTCCCCCTGAGCCAGACCCTCTAGCCCCAGGGACAGCGAACGGCCCGGGCCCCCACAGAGGGATACCCGGGCCGAACGAACCAACCAGCGCTACGGGAAGACCGGCGTCCCCTCACGCGTCAGCCGCCACCCCACCGAAGCGAACGCCGCCGGGTCCACCGAACCCTTCTCCCGCACCCACCCGATGATCGTGTTCCGGATCTCGTCCGAATTCGCCCACAACTGCTGCGCGCCCGGCACATGCGGGAAGTTCCCCCCACCGCTCGCCCGGTAGTTGTTCACCGCGAACACGAACCGCGCCGCCGGATCGATCGCCTTCCCCTCGAACGACAGACCCACGATCCGCGAACCCGCCGGCTGCGCGACGTCGATCTCGTACGTCACACCCGACACCGCGTCGTAGTTGTAGTCCGGAATCCCGTCCGCGTTCGTCAGCTTCGCCGTGTCCACCGGACCGCCCGCAGCCGTCCGCACGTAATACCGCGCCGAATACTCCAGGTAGTCCTTCAGCTGGGCGCCCGTGATCAGCCGCGCCTCCAGCGTGTTCTCGAACGGATACAGCCCCGCCGCGTCCTTGATCGTCACCTCACCGGCCGGAATCCCCGCCGTACGCGAGAAGCACGACGCCTGCGACAGCACCGGCAGCGCCGCGAACTCCCCGCCCGCCAGCGCCGCCTTCACCGTCTCCGTCTGCACCTGGTTGATCAGATCAATGATCGGCTCGTCCTTCCACGGCGCGTCCGCCGTCGACATCGCCACCACCGACGTGCCGATCACCTGGTTGACGTACTCCACCACCTTGCGGTGCTCGCGGCGCAGCAGCGACGTCACCTCCGGGTCCTCCGGCACCGTGTTGGAGTTCAGCACCCGCGAACCGGCCTTCTCCACCGCCCAGCGGCCCTTCTCCCACACCAGGTCGAAGTCGAACAGCGTCAGCCGCTGCCCCCACTTCGCCGGCTCCGACAGCACGACCCGCTTGCCGGTCTCCTTGTTCGTCACGAAGTGCTCGGCGATCTCCACATGGGCGTGGCCCACCAGAATCGCGTCGATCCCCGGCACCTGCTCCGCCACCAGAGCCGCCGCGTTCTCCACGTACGGCAACTGGTCACCCCACGACGACGTCCCCGAAGAACCCGAATGCGCCGACACGATCACCACGTCCGCACCCATCGACCGCAGCTTCGGCACCCACTTCGCCGCCTGCTCCTCCAGACCCGGGAACACCATCTTCCCGCCCACATTCGCCTTGTCCCAGATCGCGATACCGGGATTCGTCAGCCCCAGCACCGCCACCCGCACATCACGCCCGCACGGCGTGTGCATCCGCTTGATGACATACGGGGCGAACGCCGGCCGCAACGTCTTCGCATCCAGCGCATTCGCCCCCAGCAGCGGGAAATCGCACTGCTCCTCGAATTTCCGCAGCACCGGAATGCCGTAATTGAACTCGTGGTTCCCGAGCGCCGCCGCGTCGTAACCGATCGCGTTCATCGCCCGCGCCATCGGATGCACCGGACCACGCCGCGCCGTGATCGGGTCGACCTTCGCGTAGTAGTACGACAACTGGGTGCCCTGGATCGTGTCACCCGCGTCGATCAGCAGCGTGTTCCGGCGCCCCTTCTCCCGGCGCACCTGATCCACCAGCGTCGAGATCTTCGCCAGGCCGACGTCGTTGTGGGCGGAGTCGTCGTACTCCTTGTCCGTGAAGTAGTCCCAGTTGAAGACGTTCCCGTGCAGGTCCGTCGTGCCCATCACCGTGAACGAGTACCGCTTCGGAGGCCGTCCATGGCCATGCCCGTGGCCCTGCCCCGTGGCCTGCGCCGCACCGGCCGAGCCGACGACCGCACCGCCCGCCATCGCCACACCCGCACCCGCGGCGGCCGAACGGCCCAGAAACGTCCTACGGTTCAACGGCATCTCTTCACTCCTCGTTCAGTACGGCAACGCGCGTAGATTCTGGCCCAGCACCCCACACCCGCAACACCCCGCGCAGGTTTCGATCTGATGACCACCCGACACACACCCCCCGGCGCCACCCGCCGTGCCACAGTGCGACG
>NZ_QWFA01000365.1 GCF_003501885.1 Streptomyces globisporus | reverse complement strand
ACGTCACACCGGGGAGCCAACTGCGGGGTGATACCGGGGTAGGGGGTGGGGGAGCCGGGGGGCTGCTACGCCCCCGCGCCCCCCGGCGTCACCAGCCCCGACTCGTACGCGAAGATGACCGCCTGCGCCCGGTCCCGCAGGTCCAGCTTGGCCAGCACCCGCCCGATGTGCGTCTTGACGGTCTGCTCGGCCAGCACAAGCCGCCCCGCGATCTCCTGGTTCGAAAGACCCCGGGCGATCAGCTCCAGCACCTCGCTCTCGCGCGGCGTCAGCGCGTTCAGCCGGAGTGCCTGCCCGGTGCGCGTCGCCCCGGCGGGCCGCTGCGCCGCGAAGTCCGCGATCAGCCGCCGGGTCACCGAGGGCGCGAGCAGCGCGTCCCCGGCCGCCACCACCCGTACCGCCGCGATCAGATCGGCGGGCGGCGCGTCCTTCAGCAGGAACCCGGACGCCCCGGCCCGCAGCGCCTCGTACACGTAGTCGTCCACGTCGAACGTCGTCAGCATCAGGACCTTCGGCCGGTGCACCACCCCCGCCGGCGGGTTCAACAGCTCGCGGGCTGCGGCCAGTCCGTCCATCTCCGGCATCCGCACGTCCATCAGGACCACGTCGGGATGCTGGTTGCGGCTGACGTCCACGCCCTGGCGGCCGTCCGCCGCCTCGCCCACCACGTCGATGTCGCTCTGCGCCGCCAGCAGCGCCGCGAACCCGGCCCGCACCATGGCCTGGTCGTCGACGATGATCACGCGGATGGTCACAGATCCTCCGAAAAAGGTTGTACGGAAGGGGGGTCGGGCGGGGAGCCGGGCGGCGGCAGCGGCATCCGGGCGGCCACCCGGAACCCGCCGTCGGGCAGCGGCCCGGTGTCCAGCGTGCCGCCGGTCAACCGTACGCGCTCACGCATCCCCACCAGCCCGTGCCCGGTCCCGGCGCTCTCCAGCGGCGAAGCGGGCTTCGGCGCGGGCCCGTTGACCACCAGCACGCCCAGATGGCCCGCGGACGCCCGGACCGAGACCTGGGTGCGCGCACCCGGCGCGTGCCGCACCACGTTGGCCAGCGCCTCCTGCACGATCCGGTACGCCGACAGATCCACTGCCGACGGCACCTCGCCCAGGTCCGCGGCCAGCGACAGCTCCACCGGCAGCCCGGCCCGTACCGTCGCCTCCACCAGCTGCTGGAGCCGGTCCAGGCCCGGCTGCGGGGCCCGGTCGCCCTCGGTGCCGTCGCTGCGCAGCACCGACAGCAGCCGCCGCATCTCGCCGAGCGACTCCCGGGCCGCCGCCGCGATGGACGCGAACTCCTCCTGCGCGGGCTCCGAGAGACCGGAGATCCGGTACGGCGCGGAGTCCGCCTGCACGGTGATCACCGACATGTGGTGTGCGACCACGTCGTGCAGCTCACGGGCGATCCGCGTCCGCTCCTCCAGCAGTGTGCGCTGCGCCCGCTCCGCCTCGCTGATCGTCTCCTGCTCGGCCAGCCGCCGGGTCGCCTCGCCCCGCTCCCGTACCGCCGCGCCGATCACCAGGACCACCGCGCCGAGGATCGGCAGCAGCAGGGCGCTGCCGGTGGCGCGGTCCGAGGGTGCGATCAGATGCAGGACCGCCCCGGCGGCCGCCGTCGCCGCCCACACCGCGACGACGGTCCGCCGGGTCTCGCGCAGGCCGAGGGCCAGCAGCAGGAAGAGGTAGGCGACCAGCGTCGGCGGGGGCCACGGCCAGGTGTCGTGCCGCCCGGGATCGTGGGCCAGCAGCACCAGCGCGCTCACGATGTCGGCCGGGAAGACGATCCACCACGCCTGGAGGGGCCGGTGGGCGAGCATCAGCAACGGGGCCGCCTGGGCCACCCCGAGCGCCCCGGCCAGCGCGCCCGGCACACCGTACTGCGAGGCCAGGACGGTGATGGTGACCGGGATGAAGGTCGCGGCCAGGGCGAGCACCACGACGTACGGCAGCAGTCGCTGCCACTGCTTCGGCGCGTCGGCCAGCAGCGGGGTGGACGGATGGGACGCGTGGGACAGCCCGTGGGCCAGCTCGCGCAGATTGCGGCGGGCGGCGCTCAGCAGGCCGTCGGCGGGCGGCGGGGGCCCGGCG
>NZ_QWFA01000364.1 GCF_003501885.1 Streptomyces globisporus | reverse complement strand
GTGTCGCGGGCTTCGTGGGTGGGGTGGTCGGGCGGGGCGGGACAGGAGCGCGCTGCGCTTCGGTACTCATCCGGCCCCCTGCTGACACATCCTCGTACCGACCACGGATCACCGCCGCTGACAGGCCTGTTGGTGCTCGCGTGCAGGTCACTCTACGGGCTGCGGGCGGGCTGCGGGGAACGGGACTCCCCGCCGGTGGAGGATCTGTCCCGATCGTCCCCCTACCCAGCCGTAGCGGCTCTCTGGCAAGCTGCGGCCATGACTGCCCGCGCCGCTGACCGGACCCGCTACAACCGGGCCACCGCCCATCTCGACGCCCCGATCGCGATCGTGGATCTGGAGGCGTTCGACGCCAACGCCGACGATCTGGTACGGCGGGCGGCGGGGAAGCCGGTCCGGGTGGCGAGCAAGTCGGTGCGGTGCCGGGCCCTGCTGGAGCGGGTGCTCGCGCGGCCCGGGTTCGCCGGGATCATGTCGTACACGCTGGCGGAGTCCCTGTGGCTGGCGCGGGCCGGGTTCGACGACGTACTGCTGGCGTATCCCTCGGCCGACCGGGCCGCGTTCGCGGAGCTGGCCGCCGATCCGAAGCTGGCCGCGGCCGTGACGGTGATGGTGGACGACCACTCCCAGCTGGAGCTGATCGACGCCTCCCGGGCCGGTGGGCGCGAGGAGATCCGGGTCTGCCTGGAGCTGGACACCTCGCTGCGGATGCTGGGCGGCCGGGTCCGGATCGGGGCGCTGCGTTCGCCGCTGCGCTCCCCCGCCCAGCTCGCCGAACTGGCCCGCTCGGTGGAGCGCAGGCCGGGCTTCCGGCTGGTGGGCCTGATGGCGTACGAGGGCCATGTCGCCGGGGTCGGGGACGCGGTCGCCGGTCGGCCGCTGCGGTCCCGGGCGATCCGGCTGATGCAGGCCGCCGCCCGCAAGGAGCTGGCGGTGCGCCGGGCCGAGGTGGTGCGGGCGGTCCGGGCGGTCACGCCGGAGCTGGAGTTCGTCAACGGCGGCGGCACGGGCAGCGTCCAGCACACGGCGGCCGAGAGCGCGGTGACGGAGATCGCCGCAGGTTCGGGGCTGTACGTGCCCCGGCTGTTCGACAACTACACCTCGTTCACCGCCCGGCCTGCCGCCCTCTTCGCGCAGCCCGTGGTGCGCCGGCCCGGTGTGGGGGTGGTGACGGTCCTCGGGGGCGGCTATCCGGCGTCCGGCGCGGCCGGCGCGGACCGCTCGCCGGTGCCGTATCTGCCCCAGGGGCTGCGCTACGACCCGCAGGAGGGCGCGGGCGAGGTGCAGACACCGCTGCTGGGCTCCCCCGCCGACGATCTGCTGATCGGCGACAAGGTCTGGTTCCGGCACGCCAAGGCCGGAGAGCTGTGCGAGCGGTTCGACACGCTGCACCTGATCGAGGACGACCGGGTCACGGCGAGCGTTCCGACGTACCGGGGCGAGGGGCGGACCTTCCTCTGACCGGGGACACGCGCGGGTTCAGCGGGTTCAGGGGCTGATCGACGCGCCCACGCCTCCGCTCGTCCCGCTGTCTCCGAGCGGGCGGATGCCCCGGGTGATCGTGTCCATGAGCGAGAGCGGCAGCTCGGTGACGTCCGCGTCGAAGGCGAGCCGGACGATCACGGGGGTGCCGCTGCCCACGGACGAGGGGAAGGCGACGGACTGCACGTATCCGCCGGGTCCCTTGCCGGTGGTGACCTGCCAGCGCACCAGGTAGCCGGCGCGTCCGGCGACGGACAGCTGCTCGGCCTTGAGCACCTTGTGCGCGGTGATGCCGCCGTGGTTGCGGCGGCCGAGGCTGTCCTCCTCGTAGGCCAGGTCGGCGGCGGTGACGATGTCGGCCTCGGCCAGGGCCCTGGGGTCGGTCTCGGCGCTCCGGGCGGTGTGGGTGGTGACCGTGCCGTGGTAGCAGAACGACGAGCCGCCGGGGCAGTCGTAGGACTGGACGGTGCGGATGGTGGGGACGTCGGAGGAACTGCTCCTCGGCTTCTCCCAGCCCTCGGGCACCGGCACCGTGACCCCGTTGAGCTGGTCGACGAGGACGGCCGGGTTCGCGTCCGGGTCGGGTTCGTCGGTGGTCGTGGCGGGGGCCGTGGGGGTGGTGACGGG
>NZ_QWFA01000363.1 GCF_003501885.1 Streptomyces globisporus | reverse complement strand
GGGATGGGGGGATGCGGCGGCCCCGGGCCACGAGGCTTACGCAGAAGCGTTGTTGGAGCAGTCGGGCGGCGGGAGGGGAAAGTTCCCCGCACTGACATGTGACATGGATCACATATGCTGCTGGTGGGGCAAACGAGGCGAACTCCCCTTGTTTCGGCATCTGGTGCTCTTCTCGCCGGGGTGGGTACGGCTGGCACCATGGCTGCCATGGGAGCCGGAACCGCACTCCGACTCGGGCGCACCGCGCTGTTCGCGGTCGTGTGCGTCGCCGTGTCCGGACTCGGCCACGCGCTGATGTCCGGCGCGCCCCTGCCCCTGTCCGTCCAGGCCGCCGCGCTGCTGCCGGTGTGCGGGGCGGGATGGTGGCTCGCCGCACGGGAGCGGAGCGCTCCGGCGACCGTCGCCGCCCATGTCCTGGGCCAGTTGGGGCTGCACGCCTTCTTCTCCGCTGCCGGATCCTGGCTGCCGTCCGGCGCCGGCGCGCACCACGCGGGCGGTGGACGCCATGCGCCGGGTGCGATGGGCCACTCCGCGCACGAGGTCCCGATCGGCGGCTCGTCGGACCTGATGGGGTTTCTGGCCGCCTTCGACGGGACGGTGTTCACCCTCGGCATGGCCGTCGCCCACGCGCTGGCCGGGCTGGTCTGCGGCTGGTGGCTGTGGCGCGGCGAGGTCGCCCTCGCCCGGCTGGGCCGCTGCCTGGTGCTGTTCGTCCGCGCCCCGCTGCGGACGGCCTGGCGCCTGTGGTCCGCGACGCCGCCCGCCCCGGTGCCGCCCGCCCGTCACCGCACCCGACGCCGGGCCGGCCGCCGTCCTCAGGACCTTCTCGCCCTGCACGCCATCTCCCGGCGCGGGCCCCCGCTCTCCCTCCGCTTCCTCTGACCTCCATCCGCCCTCCGGCCTCTGTGTGCCGGAGGCGGTACGGGTGTGCGCCCTCGCACACACCCGTGACAGGCATGCCGGTTCCCCGGGCCCGCCCTCACGGCGCGTCCGAACGGAACCGGTCACCGGAGCCGGGCGACCGCTGCCGCGGCTCCGCAAGGACGCGAAGGACTGCTGTGACACTTCCTGCTCCCCCACGACCGGCCGCCGCGCGACCAACTGCGCAACCCGCCGCTGCGCCCCTGACCGCCCTACGGTCACCCGCCGCCGTACCACCGGCTGCCGCGCCGCCCGTCCGGCCCTCCGTCTCCCGGCCGCCGGTCCTCCGGGTGTCCGCCACCCGTCCGCCCCACCCCCGTCTCCCGGCTGCCCGGCAGAACGACGGGCAGATCACCGACTGGGCGCTGGCCGCGGGCGGCGGGGACCGGGAGGCCGCCGACCGGTTCGTCCGGGCGACCTATGAGGACGTCCGCCGGTTCGTCGCCTACCTCAGCTCCGACGCTCCGGGCGCCGATGACCTGGCCCAGGAGACCTACCTGCGGGCGATGAGCGGACTGGCCCGGTTCGCGGGGCGTTCCTGCGCCCGGACCTGGCTGATGTCGATCGCGCGGCGCGTCGTCATCGACCGGCACCGAGCGGCCGCCGTACGCCCCCGGACCGCCGACACCGCGGACTGGCAGACCGCCGCGGAACGCGCCCAGCCCCGCCATCTGCCCGGGTTCGAGGAGTCCGCGGCGGTACGGGACGCCCTGCGCCGACTGGACCCGGCCCGCCGCCAGGCCTTCGTCCTCACCCAACTGCTGGGCGCGTCCTACGAGGAGGCCGCGGCCGCCGCAGGCTGCCCGATCGGTACGGTCCGCTCCCGCGTGGCGCGCGCCCGCCGCGAACTCGCCGGACAGTGGCGCGCGGAACCGGCCGAACCGGCCGACCTCGTCCGAGCCGGCTAGTCCGGTTCAGGCGCCTTCCGCCCGGGGCCCCGCACGGCCCCGGGCGGTACGGCGGCGGAGCAGCAAGGCCGACGGCAGCACCAGGCACTGGAGGCAGACCACCACCCAGAACCCACGCGCCGAGCCGGCCGCCTCCGCCGCCTCGTACAGCTGACCGCCCACCACCCCACTGGCGAACGCCCCGATGCCCGCCGCCAGCCGCTGCCGCCCGAACACCGTGGCCGGAGCGGCGGCCGAACGGGCCAGCGCCTCCAGGTCGTTCTTGAGGAAGAGCACGATCTCCCCGAGGCACAGCAGCGCCCCGCCCGCCGCGATCCCCACGTGCCCGCCGACCCCGATCG
>NZ_QWFA01000362.1 GCF_003501885.1 Streptomyces globisporus | reverse complement strand
CGGAGGGGCCGGGTCGGGGCGGTCGGGGGTGGTATGGGTGTGCGATTTCGGGACCGGTGTGCGGGGGCAGCCCCCGGACCGGTCGAGGGCTGCCGCCTGCCCAATGAGTGAATTGCAGATTTATGCAATTCACTACATGCTGTAGGGGTCGTTCCGCCCTGACAGGGAGCCCGCACGATGCTCACGCCGCCCGATCCGTTGCCGTACCGGCATGTGCTGACGCTGCCCGCGACGGGCCAGGCCGTGCGTGTCGCCCGGGAGACCACCGAGCAGGTGCTGGAGCAGTGGGGGGTGGCGGCGTGGGAGCCGTGCCGGGATCCGGCGCTGCTGATCCTCAGTGAGCTGGTGGCCAACAGCGTGCGGCATGCGGCGGCGCTGTCGCCGCAGGTGACGGTGGTGTTGGCGGGCGGCCCGGACACGTTCGCGTTCGGTGTGCACGACCGTCATCCGTACCGCCCGGCGCTGTTCGCGTGTGCACGACCGTCATCCGTACCGCCCGGCGCTGTTCGCGTCCGCCGGGACAGCGCCGGGGCGGGGGCTGGCGACCGTGATGGAGCTGACCCATGGTCTGGGCGGCAGCGCGGTGGTACGGGGCGATGCCGACGAGGGCGGCAAGAGCATCTGGGTCACTCTGCCGCTGCGGCGCGGCCTTGGGTGACCCTCGGGTGCACGCCCGGGGTGCGAAGGCGCGAGGATGACCCCATGGAGAAGAGTTCAGGTCAGCAGTGGTGCGGCGGGCTTCCGTCGTACGGGACGGGGTGCCGCAGGTGAGCACGCCGCTGTACCGGTTGAAGGCGGAGTTCTTCAAGACGCTGGGGCATCCGGTCCGGATCCGGGTGCTCGAACTGCTCAGTGAACGCGATCACGCGGTCTCGGAGATGCTGAACGAGGTGGGGGTCGAGGCCGCCCATCTCTCGCAGCAGTTGGCGGTGTTGCGCCGGGCCGGTCTGGTGACGGCCCGGCGGGAGGGGTCGGCCGTCCACTACTCGCTGGCCGATCCGGGAGTGGCGGAGCTGCTGCGGGTGGCGCGGACGATTCTGACCGGGGTGCTGGCGGGCCAGGCGGAGCTGCTGGCCGATCTGCGGTCGGGCGGCGACGGCCCGGACGATGCGCGCCCGGGCCGTCAGGACACCCCTTAGAGGTCAGTAGAGGTCAGCCGGTGGCCGACGTGCGTACGGCGAGGGCGCGGCGGAGGTCGTCGAGCTGGTCGACGAGCTTGCGGCGCAGGGCGGGGATGAGCTCGGGGTCCTCCAGGGCCCGGGTGCCGGTGGCGAGGCTGCCGGCGTCGATGGCGTACGCGGGGAAGGCGTACCGTCCGGCGGCCTCGGCGATGGCGGGGCCCCTGCGGGCGGCGAGCGCGATGGCGTCGGGGTAGAAGCGGGACACGTAGGCGTCGGTCAGCTCTTCCTGTCCGGGCTGCCAGAAGCCCTGGGCGGTGGCGGTGAAGAGGTAGTTGGACAGGGTGTCGTCGGTGAACAGGGCGTCCCAGGCGGCGGCCTTGGCCTCGGGGGTGGGCAGCGCGGCGCGGCAGCGGGCGGCGCCTTCGCGGCCGGTGGCGCTGGGGTCCGCCGCCAGTTCGGTGGCGATGGCGGCCTCGTCGGTGGCGCCGAGGACGGCGAGCCGGGTGAGGATGCGCCAGCGCAGCTCGGGGTCGAGTTCGGGTCCGCCGTGGACGGTGCCTTCGTCGAGCCAGCTGCGGAGCGTGTCCGGCTGGGTGGCGGCGTCGATGAAGTGGCGTACGGCGATGAGGCGCAGGCCCGGCTGTGAGCCGTCCTCGGTGCGGCGGATGAGGTCGCGGCAGAGGTCGGTGAGGGTGGCGCGGGCGGCGGGCAGGTCCTCGGGGACGGTGTAGCGGTCGACGACCTGGCCGGCGGCGAAGGACAGGACGCCCTGGACGAGGGCGAGGTCCGTCTCGTACGGGAGGTGGGTGCGGGCGGCCTTGAGGTAGGTGGCCGGGGGGAGTTCGGCGTCGCGGACCATGTCGCGGGCGGTGTTCCACAGGACGGCCCGGGTGAGGGCGTCGGGGATGCCGGAGAGGCCGGCCAGGACGGTGTCCCAGGAGGCGGTGTCCAGGCGGATCTTGGCGTAGGTGAGGTCGCCGTCGTTGAGGACGACGAGGGCGGGGCGGCGGCCGGGGCGGACGACGGGCGTCCCGTCGCCGGGTACGTCGGTTTCGAAGCGGTCGCGCAGGGCGAGGTGGCCGGGGCCTGCCTGGGTGTTCAGGGCGTGGTCGTAGGCGCCGACGGTGATGCGGTGGGGGCGGGAGCCGTCGCGGGTGACGGTGAGCGCCCAGGACTGGCCGTTGCCGTTAGCCGGGGTTCCGGCCGGTCCGGTGGGCGCGGGGGTGCCGATCTCGGCGGTGAGGGTGTCGATGCCGGTGGTGCGCAGCCACTGTTCGGCCCAGGCGTGGACGTCGCGGTCGGTGGCGGAGGCCAGGTTGTCGATGAAGTCGGCGAGGGTGGCGTTGGCGAACTTGTGGCGGGCGAAGTGGGCGTTGATGCCGGCCAGGAAGTCCTTCTCGCCGAGCCAGGCGACGAGTTGGCGCAGGGCGGAGGCGCCCTTGGCGTAGCTGATGCCGTCGAAGTTGAGGAGGGCGGAGGCGGTGTCGGGGACGGCGTCGGGGTCGGGGGCGACG
>NZ_QWFA01000361.1 GCF_003501885.1 Streptomyces globisporus | reverse complement strand
GGCTTCTCCCCTACCCGCCCCTTCCCGTAACCGGGGCTCCGCCCCGGACCCCGCCCCTCAAAAGCCGGAGGGGCTGAAAGACGCCCGGTCCGGCTGGACGTGACCCGGGAGGGGCTGAACACGACCCTCGGAGGGGCTAAAGAGGCCCCCGGATCAAGCCCAGGACCTCGTCCCGTACCGCTGACATCGTCTTCTCGTCCCCCGCCTCCACGTTCAGGCGCAGCAGCGGTTCCGTGTTCGAAGCTCGGAGGTTGAACCACCAGTCGGGGGCCGTCACCGTGAGGCCGTCCAGGTCGTCGAAGGTGATGTCCTCGCGGGTGCCGTACGCCTTCTTGACCTTGGTCAGGCTGGCGGTCTGGTCGGCGACGGTGGAGTTGATCTCGCCGGAGCCGGTGTAGCGGTCGTACTCCGCGACCAGCTCGGAGAGCGGCTTCTGCTGGCCGCCGAGTGCGGCGAGTACGTGGAGGGCGGCGAGCATGCCCGTATCGGCGTTCCAGAAGTCGCGGAAGTAGTAGTGCGCCGAGTGCTCGCCGCCGAAGATCGCGCCGTGCTCGGCCATCTCCGCCTTGATGAACGAGTGGCCTACTCGGGTGCGGACCGGGGTGCCGCCGTTCTCGCGGACCACCTCGGGGACGGACGAGGAGGTGATCAGGTTGTGGATGACGATGCCCCGGCCGCCGTTGCGGGCCAGCTCGCGGGCGGCCACGAGGGCCGTGATCGCGGACGGTGACACGCCCGCGCCTCGCTCGTCGACCACGAAGCAGCGGTCCGCGTCACCGTCGAAGGCGAGGCCCAGGTCGGCGCCCTCGGCGATCACGCGGGCCTGGAGGTCGACGATGTTCTTGGGGTCGAGGGGGTTGGCCTCGTGGTGGGGGAAGGTGCCGTCGAGCTCGAAGTACATCGGTACGAGGTCGAGCGGGAGGCCCTCGAAGACCGTGGGGACCGTGTGGCCGCCCATGCCGTTGCCCGCGTCCACCACGACCTTCAGGGGGCGGATCGCGGTCAGGTCGACCAGGCCGAGGAGGTGGGACGCGTAGTCGGTGAGGGTGTCGCGTTCCGTGATCGTGCCGGGGATCGGGGCGGTGGCCGGCCTCGGGCCGCCTTCCGACCACTGCTCGACCAGGGCGCGGATCTCGGCCAGGCCGGTGTCCTGGCCGACCGGGGCCGCGCCCGCCCGGCACATCTTGATGCCGTTGTACTGCGCCGGGTTGTGCGAGGCCGTGAACATCGCCCCGGGGAGGTCCAGCGCCCCCGACGCGTAGTAGAGCTGGTCCGTCGAGCAGAGGCCGATGAGCGTGACGTCCGCGCCCCGGGCCGCCGCGCCGCGCGCGAAGGCGGCGGAAAGACCCGGTGAGGTGGGCCGCATGTCGTGGCCGACCACGATCGCGTCGGCGGCCGTGACCTGGACGAACGCGGATCCGAAGAGTTCGGCCAGCGACTCGTCCCACTGGTCGGGCACCACTCCGCGCACGTCGTACGCCTTCACGAGCTGCGACAGATCAGCAACCACGGCCGGTCCTCCTGGGGTCTTTACGGACCGCCCAAACTACCCGGCCGGGTAGAGCCTCGGGAGACGGACTCAGGAGTCCGGGGAGCGCAGCACCCTCAGGTGGCCCCGGCGGGCCACCTCCACCGGGTCGGCCGAGCGCCGGCCCCGGCCGCCTCCGCCGTCCGGGCCCCGGTCGTTCGGACGTGCCGCCTCGCGGACCGCGTTGGCCAGTGCTTCGAGGTCGTCGCCGCTCGGGTGCGCCGGTGCGGAGCCGTCGGAGAGCCGCACCACTTCCCAGCCCCGGGGCGCGGTGAGCCGCTCACTGTGCTCGGCACACAGGTCATAGCAGTGGGGCTCGGCGTAGGTGGCGAGCGGGCCGAGGACCGCAGTCGAATCGGCATAGACGTACGTCAGTGTCGCGACGGCAGGGCGGCCGCACGCGGTGCGCGAACAGCGACGTACAGGGCTCACGATGTTGGACGGTACCGCACTCTTGAGCGGGCCGCGACGACTCCCCCTCGGGTCACCCCACCGTGTCGCCCTGTGACCTGCGGCACAACGAGGCTTTCGGCGGCTACCCTGACCTGCGCCGCGGCAAGGGCCTCGTGATCGTCGGCCGGTCGCGCCGGTCGCGGCCGGGGTGGATCGCGGTGTCAGGAGCAGGGTCAATGATCGGATGACGGGCCTGAAACGGGCTCAACCTTGGCCGAAATGTTCAACTGTGGACATCCGGAAGCGGGATGCCCGCCTCCCCTCCGGGGGCCGCCGCCCGCCCG
>NZ_QWFA01000360.1 GCF_003501885.1 Streptomyces globisporus | reverse complement strand
GCCTAGGCTCGAACCCCCGGCACCCTCCCGGAGGCCCCGGGGGCCCGGGGTCTCCGGGAGGGTGCCGGGGGTTCGAGCCTAGGCACTGGAACGTCACAATCAAGCCCCGTCCGCGAAACCCCCGGTTGCGGACCGGCCAGGTCCGCACGCCCGGCGCGGCCCCGGACCGGCCGCCGGGCGTCCGCGGACGGGCTCAGGCGTACTCGGTCGGGATCACCGGCTCGCCCCGCGACAGCTGGATCGCCGACATCGGCAGCCCGGCGCGCGCGGCCACGTGCCGCTCCCGGACCGCGTCCAGCGGCTCGCGGGCGACCACCTCGCCGCCCCGGACCAGCTCCACCAGCAACTGCCTTTCGGCCAGCTCGGCGGGGACCGGGCCGGTGCCGATCACCTCGGCCTCGGCGACGCCGTGCTCGTCGGTCCGGCGCGCGGCCCACTTGCGACCGCCGACCGACGACTTCGCGCCGAGCGACTTCTTGGCCACCGGCACCAGCGGGGCGTCCGGCTCCGCCGAGCCGGCGCGGGCCACCAGCTTGTAGACCATCGAGCAGGTGGGGTGCCCGCTCCCGGTGACCAGCTGGGTGCCGACCCCGTACGCGTCCACCGGCGCGGCGGCCAGCGAGGCGATGGCGTACTCGTCCAGGTCCGAGGTGACCACGATCTTCGTGCCCGTCGCCCCCAGCTCGTCCAGCTGCTGCCGCACCCGGTGCGCGACCAGCAGCAGGTCCCCGGAGTCGATCCGTACGGCGCCGAGCTCGGGCCCGGCGATCTCCACGGCCGCCCGGACCGCCTCGGTCACGTCGTACGTGTCGACCAGCAGCGTCGTGCCCCGGCCGAGCGAGTCCACCTGCGCCCGGAACGCGTCGCGCTCGCTGTCGTGCAGGAGGGTGAAGGCGTGCGCGCTGGTGCCGACCGTCGGGATCGCCCAGCGGAACCCCGCCGCCAGGTCGGAGGTGGCGTCGAAGCCGCCCACGTACGCGGCACGGGCGGAGGCGACCGCGGAGAGCTCGTGGGTACGGCGGGCGCCCATCTCGATCAGCCGGCGGCCTCCGGCGGCGGCCGACATCCGCGAGGCGGCGGCGGCGATGGCGGAGTCGTGGTTGAGGATGGAGAGGATCACCGTCTCCAGCAGCACGCACTCGGCGAAGGACCCCTCGACCCGCAGGATCGGGGAGCCGGGGAAGTAGACCTCGCCCTCCGGGTAGCCCCAGATGTCGCCGCTGAAGCGGTAGCCCGCCAGCCATTCGAGGGTCGGCTCGTCCACGATCTCCTGCTGCCGCAGGAAGCCGATCATCTCGTCGTCGAAGTGGAAGTTCTCCACCGCGTCCAGCACCCGCCCGGTGCCCGCGACGACGCCGTAGCGCCGCCCCTCGGGAAGCCGGCGGGTGAACGCCTCGAAGACCGAGTGGCGGTCGGCGGTGCCGGCCTTGAGGGCGGCCTGCACCATGGTCAGTTCGTACTGGTCGGTGAAGAGCGCGGTCGACGGAACGCCGACCCGCCGACCGAGGTCCGCTGTGTTCATGGCTGGGATGCTACCCCCTATTCGTCAAAGTGACGAGATGTGGGGTCCGTTTGTGCGCCGGGCCCGCCCGGGTGGCAGCATGGGACAGGTGAGCGTTGCTACCCCGCTAGAGATCGAACGTCCCGATTCGGCCGAGGAGACCTTCGCGGTCCCCGAGCCGGACGTCCCGTGGGTGACGCTCGTCCACAATGACCCGGTCAACCTGATGAGCTACGTGACCTACGTCTTCCAGGCCTACTTCGGCTATTCGAAGGACAAGGCCCACAAGCTCATGCTGGACGTGCACCAGAAGGGCCGCGCCGTCGTCTCCAGCGGGAGCCGCGAGGAGATGGAGCGCGACGTCCAGGCCATGCACGGTTACGGGCTGTGGGCCACCCTCACCCAGGACCGCAACTAGCCCCCCTCGCCCAGGGGCGCAACCAGCCACCCTGTTGCAGGGCCCTGCCCCGCCATCCGCCCCGTTCGATCCACCATCGGAGAATCCATGGCCGGCCATTTCGAGGCCACCCCAGGCGGCGGCGCGGCCGTCGCGCTCGACGAGGTCGAGATCTCCATCCTGCGCTCCCTCGCCGTCCAGCTGCTGGAGCTGATCGGCCCCGGCGACCAGCCCGCCGACGGCGAGGACCCGCTCGCCGCCCTCTTCGCCGAGGGCCCCAGCAAGCCGCCCACCGACCCGGCGCTCCTTCGGCTCTTCCCCGACGCCTACGGGGGGGCCGGGGGGTCCGAGGGGCCCGCCCGGGCGGGCCCCTCGG
>NZ_QWFA01000036.1 GCF_003501885.1 Streptomyces globisporus | reverse complement strand
GGCCGGGGGCAGCGCCATGACCTGGGTCGAGTCCGCGGGGACGGGCGCGGGGACGTCGGGGGCGTTGATGACGTCGTTGAGCAACGCCCGCGCCCCGGCGTCGTCGAGGCGCTGTTCGGGGTCGCGGGCGAGCAGCCCGTAGATGACCTCGGTGAGCGGACCGGCGTTCTTCGGCGGGTCGAGCGGTTCGGTCATCACGGCCGTGAGCGTGGCGATGGCCGAGCCCTTGTCGTACGGCGGGCAGCCCTCGACGCTCGCGTACAGCAGGCCGCCGAGCGACCACAGGTCTGCGGGCGGACCGGGCTTGTGGCCGCGGGCCCGCTCCGGCGAGATGTACGAGGGGGCGCCGACGAGCATGCCGGTGGAGGTGACCGACGGGTCGCCCTCGACCTGGGCGATGCCGAAGTCGGTGAGGACGACGCGCCCGTCCTCGGCGATCAGCACGTTGGACGGCTTCACGTCGCGGTGCAGGATGCCCTCGCGGTGCGCCGAGCGCAGGACGTCGAGGATGGCGAGCCCGACCTCGGCGGCCCGCTTCGGCGTCAGCGTGCCGTCCTCGCGGATCGCCTCGGCGAGCGACTTGCCCTCGATCAGCTCCATGACGATCCACGGACGGTCGTCCTCGTCGACCACGTCGTAGACGGTCACGGCGCTGTTGTTGCGGATCCGTGCGATCGCCTTGGCCTCACGCAGGGTGCGCGTGATCAGCCGGCGCTTCTCGTCCTCGTCGATCGCCGAGGGGAACCGCAGTTCCTTCACGGCGACCGTGCGGCCGAGCGTCTCGTCGTCGGCGCGCCAGACCGTACCCATGCCGCCCCTGCCGAGCACTCCCCCGAGCCGGTAGCGCCCCGCGAGGAGACGACCGTTCTTGTCCCCTTGGGGCTCCCGTGCCTGCTCCGCCTCCGACATGCGTCCCCTCTGCGATCAACCCGCCCTGGCAGAGCGTTCATTGTCCCTCACCCCGGGACCGGTCCTGGTGCCGGGTCCGGGTCCGCCGCGCCGCGGCCCGCGGAGGGAATCTCCCACAGCCTCCTACCAACCGGGCCTCCCCGTCCAGGCCGGACCGGCCCGCCGCGCCGCCCCACCGGGCAGGCGGGCCCCAACTGCCCCGGAGGCAACAGGCGGTGGCCGCCGTCCGGGGCTCTGCGGGCACTCCCTAGATCGGCACGATGTCCGGTGCGCCGAGCCGGGCCGCGTCCGCCGTGAGGTCGTCGGGCTGCCGCTGCGACTCCCGCTCGGCCTCCACCCGCTTCTCGTAGTGCTCGACCTCCCGGTCGATCCGCCCCTGGTCCCAGCCCAGCACCGGCGCGATCAGCTCCGCGCAGAGCCGGGCGCTGCGGGTGCCCCGGTCGAAGGTCTCGATGGAGATCCGGGTGCGCCGGGTCAGCACGTCGTCCAGATGGCGGGCGCCCTCGTGGGAGGCGGCGTAGACGATCTCGGCGCGGAGATAGTCGTCGGCGGCGGGCAGCGGTTCGCCCAGGACGGGGTCGGCGAGGATGAGTTCCAGAATTTCCTCGGTCATTGAGCCGTACCGGTTGAGCAGATGCTCCACCCGGGCGACATGGAGTCCGGTCCGGGCCGCGATCCGGGCGCGGGCGTTCCACAGGGCCTTGTACCCCTCGGCCCCCAGCAGCGGGGTGTCCTCGGTGACGCAGGCGGCGACCCGCTGGTCGAGCCCGTGCACCGCCTCGTCCACGGCGTCCTTGGCCATGACCCGGTACGTCGTGTACTTGCCGCCCGCCACGACGACCAGGCCGGGGGCGGGGTGAGCCACCGTGTGCTCGCGCGACAGCTTGCTGGTGGCGTCGGACTCGCCGGCCAGCAACGGGCGCAGACCGGCGTAGACGCCTTGGACGTCGTCCCTGGTCAGCGGGGTGTTCAGAACGGAGTTGACGTGCTGGAGGAGATAGTCGATATCGGCGCTGGAGGCGGCCGGGTGGGCCTTGTCCAGGTCCCAGTCGGTGTCCGTGGTGCCGATGATCCAGTGCCGGCCCCAGGGGATGACGAAGAGGACGGACTTCTCGGTGCGCAGGATGAGGCCGGTGGAGGAGTGGATGCGGTCCTTGGGGACGACCAGGTGGATGCCCTTGGAGGCCCGGACGTGAAACTGTCCGCGCTCGCCGATGAGCCCCTGGGTGTCGTCGGTCCACACACCGGTCGCGTTGACCACCTGCTTGGCCCGGACCTCGTACTCCGTGCCGCTCTCGACGTCCCGGACGAGCGCGCCGACGACCCGCTCGCCCTCGCGGAGGAAGCCGACGACCCGGGCCTGGTTGGCCACGTGGGCGCCGTAGGACGCGGCGGTGCGCACCAGGTCGGTGACGAAACGGGCGTCGTCCATCTGGGCGTCGTAGTACTGGAGGGCGCCGACCAGGGCGTCCTTCTTCAGCGCGGGGGCGACCCGCAGGGCGTGCTTGCGGGAGAGGTGGCGGTGGACGGGGAGGCCGCGTCCGTGGCCGGAGGAGACCGACATCGCGTCGTACAGCGCGACGCCGGAGCCGGCGTAGAGGCGCTCCCAGCCCTTGTGCTGCAAGGGGTAGAGGAAGGGCACGGGCTTCACCAGGTGCGGGGCGAGCCGTTCCAGGAGCAGTCCGCGCTCCTTGAGCGCCTCCCGGACCAGGGCGAAGTCGAGCATCTCCAGATAGCGCAGGCCGCCGTGGATCAGCTTGCTCGACCTGCTCGATGTGCCGGACGCCCAGTCGCGCGCCTCGACCAGGCCGGTCGTCAGGCCTCTGGTGGCTGCGTCCAGCGCCGTGCCCGCGCCGACCACGCCCGCCCCCACGACCAGCACGTCCAGTTCGCGCTCGGCCATGGCGGCGAGCGCGAGGGTGCGCTCGGCGGGTCCCAGTGTCGCTGTCCTCACTGCTGCCTCCCGGTGGATCGGGGTGGACGGACACGGGAGTGCCACCCGGCCGAGGGGCCGGCCGCCCGTGCCCACCTCTCGATTCTGTCCGCGCTCCCCGAGTTCAGCCACCGCCTGCGGACAACACCCCGGTGACCGGAGCGACACAATGCGACATATAGGTCATATTTACGCCTAGTCTGACATTGCGCTGTCCACAGCAGTTGCGATCTTCGCTCTCCGCACTTAGGGGGTCTTCCTGTATGCCCGCAGACCTCGCCGTCATCGGACTCGGTCACCTCGGCCTGCCGCTCGCCCAGGCCGCCGTGACCGCCGGAATCGACACCGTCGGCTACGACCCCGATCCCCGCCCGTACGCGGAGCTGAGAGCGGGCCGGAGCCCCGTCGAGGGCGCCCTCACCGCCTCCGAGGTCCGCCGTATGCTCTCGGGCGGCTTCCGGCCCACCACCGACGCCGCCGAGCTGGGCCGGGTCCGTACCGCCGTGATCTGCTCCCCCACCCCGCTCGGCCCCGACCGCACCGTCGACCTCACCGCGCTCGGCGACGCCGCCCGCGCCCTGGCCTCCCGGCTGCGCCCGCACACCACCGTGCTGCTGGAGTCCGCCGTACCGCCGGGCACCACCGAGACCTTCCTGCGCCCCCTGCTCGAAGAGGGCTCCGGGCTGGTCGCCGGACGCGACTTCCACCTCACCTGCTCCCCCGGCCGGCTCGACCCCGGCAACCGCACCCGCACCCTGGCCAACACGCCGAAGGTCATCGGCGGCCTCACTCCCGCCTGCACCGAGTCGGCCGCCGCCTTCTACGGACGGCTCACCGACAAGGTCGTGCGGGCCCGCGGACCGCGCGAGGCGGAGATGACGAAGGTCCTGGAGACCAACTTCCGGCACGTCAACATCGCGCTGGTCAACGAGATGGCGGTGCTCTGCCACGACCTCGGCGTCGACTTCTGGGACGTCATCCGGTGCGCCGAGACCAAGCCGTTCGGCTTCCAGCCCTTCCGCCCGGGCCCCGGCGTCGGCGGGCACGGCGTCCCGGTCGACCCGGGCTGCCCGCCCCACGGCGGCCGCACCTCGGGGCACCCGCTGCGGATGGTCTCGCTGGCCCAGGAGATCAACGACCGGATGCCCAGCTACGTCATCCAGCGCTGCGCCACCCTCCTGAACGAGCACGGCAAGTCCGTCCGGGGCGCCCGCGTCCTGCTGCTCGGCGTCACCTACAAACCGGACACCGCGGACCAGGAGGCCGCGCCCGCCCGGGAGATCGCCACCCGGCTGATGGACATGGGCGCCCAGATCGGCTACCACGACCCGCACGTCCTGGACTGGCGGGTACGCGAACGCCCCGTCCCGCGCGCCGACTCGCTGTACGAGGCGGCGGCCGCCGCCGACCTGACCGTACTGCTCCAGCAGCACCGCACCTACGACCTCCAGGGCCTCGCGGTCAAGGCCCAACTGCTCCTGGACACCCGGGGGGCAACTCCGGCGGGGGCCGCACACCGGCTCTGAGCGCGCACGCCCACGAGGTGACGGACCGTCGAAAGATAGTCAGTGACCGAAAGCAAGGGGTGCTGCTACTCTGCGGCGTCACAGAGCGCACACACGTGCGTATTCCGCGCAGCAGTGCGCAGCCGCCCCAGGGGGAGTCCCACCGTGAGTCAGCCCGTGCAGCCGCCGAACCAGCCCCAGCAGCCCTTCGGCGGTCAGCCCGTCGACGGCAACCCCTACGCCGGCCAGCCGGGTCAGCCCGCCCCCGCCGCCCCGACCGGCAACCCGTACGGCCAGCAGCCCCCGGCCCCGACCGGCAACCCGTTCGCGGGCCAGCAGCCAGGCCAGGGCGCCCCGTTCGGCGGCGGCGCACCCTTCGCCCCGGCTCCCCCGGCCCGCAACAACGTCCTGCTCGGTGTGGCCGTCGCGCTCGGCGCGGCGATCGTCGCGGGCATCCTGTACGGCGTGATCGCGGGCTCCATCGAGCGCGAGGTCGGCTACGCCGCGGTCGGCGTCGGCTTCCTGGTCGGCTTCGCGGCGAGCAAGGTCGGCGGCTCCAACCCGGCGGTCATCGCCGCCTCGGCCGTCTTCTCGATCGGCGCCGTCTACGTCGGCCAGCTCGTCGGCATCTCGATGATCCTCGCCGACGTGGCGCAGATCCCGTTCTCCGAGGTCGTCGGCGACCACTTCGACGCGGTGACCAAGGCCTGGTCGCAAGAGGCCGACTTCATGACGTACCTCTTCCTCGGCCTCGGCGCGGTCGCCGCCGTCGGTGGCGCGAAGAAGGCCGGCTGACACCCCGCAGGACATACGGAAGGGCCCGGACCGCTGAGCGGTCCGGGCCCTTCCGGTACGGGGGGCGTGTCAGCGGCGGTGCTGCGAGTCCGCCACCGTCACCTCGACGCGCTGGAACTCCTTGAGGTCGCTGTAGCCGGTGGTGGCCATCGCGCGGCGCAGGGCGCCGAAGATGTTCATCGAGCCGTCCGGAGTGTGCGAGGGGCCGGTGAGGACCTCCTCCGTCGTCCCGACCGAGCCGAGGTCGACCAGCTTGCCGCGCGGCACGTCCTCGTGGACGGCCTCCATGCCCCAGTGGCGGCCGCGGCCCGGCGCGTCGGTGGCACGGGCCAGCGGAGAGCCCATCATCACGGCGTCGGCGCCGCAGGCGATGGCCTTCGGCAGGTCGCCGGACCAGCCGACACCACCGTCGGCGATGACGTGCACGTACCGGCCGCCGGACTCGTCCATGTAGTCGCGGCGGGCGCCCGCGACGTCCGCGACTGCGGTGGCCATCGGGACCTGGATGCCGAAGACGTTGCGCGTGGTGTGCGCGGCGCCGCCGCCGAATCCGACGAGGACGCCGGCCGCGCCGGTCCGCATCAGGTGCAGGGCGGCGGTGTACGTGGCGCAGCCGCCGACGATGACCGGGACGTCCAGCTCGTAGATGAACTGCTTCAGGTTCAGCGGCTCGGCCGCGCCGGAGACATGCTCGGCGGAGACCGTCGTACCGCGGATGACGAAGATGTCGACGCCCGCGTCGACGACCGCCTTGGAGAACTGCGCGGTGCGCTGCGGGGAGAGCGCGGCGGCGGTGACGACACCGGAGTCGCGCACCTCCTTGATGCGCTGCCCGATCAGCTCCTCCTGGATCGGCGCGGAGTAGATCTCCTGGAGCCGCCGGGTCGCGGACTCGACCGGCATCTCGGCGATCTCGTCGAGCAGCGGCTGCGGGTCGGCGTGCCGGGTCCAGAGCCCTTCCAGGTTGAGGACGCCCAGGCCGCCCATCTCGCCGATGCGGATGGCGTGCTGCGGGGAGACCACGGAGTCCATGGGAGCGGCCAGGAACGGCAGCTCGAAGCGGTAGGCGTCGATCTGCCAGGCGATCGAGACCTCCTTCGGGTCCCGGGTGCGGCGGCTCGGAACGACAGCGATGTCGTCGAATGCGTAAGCCCGGCGGCCGCGCTTGCCGCGCCCGATCTCGATCTCAGTCACGATGTGTGGCCTTTCCCTCTACGTCTGCGCTGACCAGTATCCCCGACACGTGCCTGAGGGGCGGTACCGGGAACTCCGGTCCGCCCCTCACCTGCGGTGATGCGTTACTTCCTGCTGTAGTTCGGTGCTTCCACCGTCATCTGGATGTCGTGCGGGTGGCTCTCCTTGAGGCCCGCCGAGGTGATCCGGACGAAGCGGCCCTTGCTCTCCATCTGGTCGACGGACGCGGCGCCGACGTAGCCCATGGTCTGGCGCAGGCCGCCGACGAGCTGGTGGAGGACGTTGGCCAGCGGGCCGCGGTAGGGCACCTGGCCCTCGATGCCCTCGGGGACGAGCTTGTCGTCCGAGGAGACCTCGGCCTGGAAGTAGCGGTCCTTGGAGTAGGACCGGCCCTGGCCACGGGACTGCATGGCGCCCAGCGAGCCCATGCCGCGGTACGACTTGAACTGCTTGCCGTTGATGAACATCAGCTCACCCGGCGACTCCTCGCAGCCCGCGAGCAGGCTGCCCAGCATCACGCTGTCCGCGCCCGCGGCAAGCGCCTTGCCGATGTCGCCGCTGTACTGGAGGCCGCCGTCGCCGATCACCGGGACACCCGCGGCACGGGCGGCGAGCGCGGCCTCGTAGATCGCGGTGACCTGCGGGACGCCGATACCGGCGACCACACGGGTGGTACAGATCGAGCCGGGTCCGACGCCGACCTTGACGCCGTCGACACCGGCGTCGATCAGGGCCTGGGCACCGTCGCGGGTGGCGACGTTCCCGCCGATGACGTCGACGCCGACACTCGACTTGATCTTCGCCATCCAGGCGAGGGCGTTGCTGTTGTGGCCGTGCGAGGTGTCGACGATGAGGAAGTCGACCCCGGCGGACGCGAGGGCCTGCGCACGCTCCAGCGCCTCGGGGCTGGCGCCGACGGCCGCGCCGACCAGCAGGCGGCCCTCGGCGTCCTTGGCGGCGTTCGGGTACTGCTCGGCCTTCTTGAAGTCCTTGACCGTGATGAGGCCCTTGAGGAGACCGGCCTCGTCGACCAGCGGCAGCTTCTCGATCTTGTGGCGGCGCAGCAGCTCCATGGCCTCGACGCCGGAGATGCCGACCTTGCCGGTGACGAGCGGCATCGGCGTCATGACCTCGCGCACCTGGCGCGTACGGTCCGACTCGAAGGCCATGTCGCGGTTGGTGACGATGCCCAGCAGCTTGCCCGCGCCGTCGGTGACCGGCACACCGCTGATGCGGAACTTCGCGCAGAGCGCGTCCGCCTCGCCGAGCGTGGCGTCGGGGTGGACGGTGATCGGGTCGGTGACCATGCCGGACTCGGACCGCTTGACCAGGTCGACCTGGTTCACCTGGTCCTCGATGGAGAGGTTGCGGTGCAGCACGCCGACGCCGCCCTGGCGGGCCATGGCGATGGCCATGCGGGCCTCGGTCACCTTGTCCATGGCGGCCGACAGCAGGGGGATGTTCACCCGCACGTTGCGCGAGATGAGGGTCGAGGTGTCGACCGCGTTGGGCAGGACCTCGGACGCGCCGGGCAACAGCAGCACGTCGTCGTAGGTCAACCCGAGCGTCGCGAATTTCTCGGGCACTCCGTCGACGTTTGCAGTCATGACACCTTCCCCAAATGGCCTTGATCGGTGCGGATGTCCATGCTAACGGCCCCGGGAGGTGTCTCATTCCACGATCAAGATCACTTGGCAGTTCTGGAGCTTCGCACGAAGCGGTCGGCGGCGGGCCCCGCCGTGCCGTTACTGCTCGGCGAGCGCCCGCAGCCTGCTGAGCGCCCGGTGCTGGGCGACCCGGACCGCACCCGGTGACATCCCGAGCATCCGTCCGGTCTCCTCGGCGGTCAGCCCCACCGCGACCCGCAGGACCAGCAGCTCGCGCTGGCTCTCCGGGAGGTTGGCGAGGAGCTTCTTCGCCCAGGCGGCATCGCTGCTGAGCAGGGCGCGCTCCTCCGGGCCGAGGGAGTCGTCTGGCCGCTCCGGCATCTCGTCGGAGGGGACGGCGGTCGACCCCGGGTGTCGCATCGCGGCGCGCTGGAGGTCGGCGACCTTGTGTCCGGCGATGGCGAAGACGAAGGCTTCGAAGGGCCTGCCGGTGTCCTTGTAGCGCGGCAGCGCCATCAGCACCGCGACGCAGACCTCCTGCGCGAGGTCCTCCACGAAGTGGCGAGCATCACCGGGAAGGCGGTTCAGCCGGGAGCGGCAGTAGCGCAGAGCGAGGGGGTGGACGTGGGCCAGCAGATCATGGGTGGCCTGCGCGTCTCCGTCGACGGCGCGGTGCACCAGGGCACCGATCACCGTGGTCTCGTCATCGCGCATCGAACCATGGTGCCCTGATGCCACTCGGTCCGCTGCACCGCCTCCGGAGTTGTGCACCGAAGCGTTATGAGCGGGTGCGCCGGATGTCATGTCCTGCGCCCTCCCCTTCCGCTCGACCGAATCGTTCCTGAGGAACTCCACGACTCAAGGATGCGTCATCGGCCGGGAAGCGTCACATGGCACCGCTGGGCGGGCGCCCGGTTACGGGGTGTGGAGCCGGTGGCCCGCTCCGTCCCCCGTCCGCCGGTCTGCGGACGGGGCGCGGTCCGGGCCGCGTCCTCAGCGGACCAGGCCCCAGCGGAATCCGAGGGCCACCGCGTGGGCTCGGTCCGAGGCCCCGAGCTTCTTGAACAGGCGGCGGGCGTGGGTCTTGACCGTGTCCTCGGAGAGGAACAGCTCCCGGCCGATCTCCGCGTTGGAGCGGCCGTGACTCATGCCTTCGAGCACCTGGATCTCCCGCGCGGTGAGCGTGGGGGCCGCCCCCATCTCGGCGGACCGCAGCCGGCGCGGGGCGAGCCGCCACGTCGGGTCGGCCAGCGCCTGGGTGACGGTGGCCCGCAGCTCGGCGCGCGAGGCGTCCTTGTGCAGATATCCGCGGGCCCCGGCGGCGACCGCGAGCGCGACCCCGTCCAGGTCCTCGGCGACGGTCAGCATGATGATCCGGGCGCCGGGGTCGGCGGAGAGCAGTCGACGGACGGTCTCCACACCTCCCAGACCGGGCATGCGTACGTCCATCAGAATCAGATCCGAACGATCGGCACCCCAGCGGCGGAGGACTTCCTCGCCGTTGGCCGCGGTCGTCACGCGCTCGACGCCGGGCACGGTGGCCACCGCGCGACGGAGCGCTTCTCGGGCAAGCGGGGAGTCGTCGCAGACGAGGACGGATGTCATGACCGTCCTCCGCAGCTGATGCGCGTCACCTTGAGCCTCCAGGCTGATACAAGTCGTCACCTGTGCGGTTGACCCCCTCGGACATGTGCCCGAGCCGGATATCCGTCAACCGCATCCGTTCCTTTAACGACGGTCACTCGAAAGAGTTACGGGTCGCGCGACCGGGTTCGGCACTCTACGTGAAGGCTCGGACACGGAGGAGAACGGCGCGGGTGATTCACCCGTCAACCGGATCTTCACTCCACGGCATGCCCTATTTGGCAGCTTTTCTTCCCTTTCGAGGGTGTCTGTGGCTAGATTCGCAATCAGTCATATTTACATCTACTAGCACCGTAGATGTACGGTCGAGACTTCGGTCACACCGATCAGAGACGGTCCGAACACAGCAGGCCGTCGATCAGGGACGGTCGAGGATGCCGCTTCCGACGCAGCACAGCTCCGAGGGGACAAGCAATGGCAGATTTCTCCCGCCTTCCCGGACCCAACGCAGACCTGTGGGACTGGCAGCTGCTCGCCGCCTGCCGAGGCGTGGACAGCTCCCTGTTCTTCCACCCGGAGGGTGAGCGCGGCGCGGCGCGGAGCGCCCGCGAGACCTCCGCGAAGGAGGTGTGCATGCGCTGCCCGGTACGGGCCGAGTGCGCGGCCCACGCCCTGGCCGTACGGGAGCCCTACGGCGTGTGGGGCGGCCTGACCGAGGACGAGCGCGAGGAGCTGATGGGCCGGGCCAGAACCCGGCTGATCAGCGCGGCGCCCTCCGGGGTCCCGGCCGCGGGACCGGGCTCCGGCGCCACCTGACACCCGTACGCCCCAACGCAACGCAGAAACGTTTCTTCGACACCTTCAGCCATCCGGCCCGCGAACGGCCGCGGCGGGCGTCCGCGTGCCGTCGCGCCCCGCGGGGCGCCTGCGCGTCGCGCCTCGCGCGGTCTCAGCGGGCGGCGGTCCGCGCCAGCTGGTCCAGGGTGGCCGCCACCGCCGGGACCCGGGCCAGGTCCGGCAGGGTCAGCGCGACGATCTCCCGCTCGATCGCGGGCTCGACCGGTACGGCCCTGGCCCCCTTGGGGCGTACCGACTCGACGGCCAGCTCCGGCAGCACCGCCACGCCGAGCCCGGCCCCGACGAGGCCCATCACCGCCGGGTAGTCGTCGGTGGCGAAGTCGATGCGGGGGGCGAAGCCGGACTGCTCGCAGACCTCGACCAGCTGGCGGCGACAGCGCGGGCAGCCCGCGATCCAGGACTCGTCGGCCAGCTCGCCGATGGAGACGCTCGGCGCCTCCGCCAGCCGGTGCCCCTCCGGGAGGAGGCCGATCAGCCGGTCGGTGAGCAGCGGCCGGACCACCAGGTCATCCCATTCGCCGCCGGTCGCCCCGTAACGGAACGCCAGCGCGATGTCGCAGTCGCCCTCGCGCAGCAGGTCCACCGAGCGCGGCGGCTCGGCCTCGACGAGCGAGACGCGGGTGCCGGGGTGGTCGGCGCGCAGGGCGGCCAGCGCGCCCGGGACCAGGGTGGAGCTGCCGCTGGGAAAGGAGACCAGCCGGACCCGGCCGGCCCGCAGTCCGGCGATGGCGGCGACCTCCTCCTCGGCGGCGGTCAGCCCCGCGAGGATGCCGGAGGCGTGCCGCACGAGCGCCTCACCGGCCTGGGTGAGGCGCATCTCGCGTCCGGTGCGGATCAGCAGCGTGGTGCCGGCGGAGGCCTCCAGGGCCTTCATCTGCTGGCTGACGGCGGGCTGGGTGCAGCCCAGTTCGCGGGCGGCGGCGGAGAACGAGCCGGTGGTGGACACGGCGCGCAGGACACGGAGGTGGCGAGCTTCGATCACCGCTCCATCATAAGGAATTCTTGGGGAAGAGGCCAATTAATAACGTACTTCTTTGGGTCGGGGGCGGTTAACGTACCCGCATGAAGCTGCTCACCGTGAACATCGGCCGTCTCCGCCCCAACCCCCAGACCGACGGCCCGAACGGCCTCTCCGGGATCGACAAGCGCCCGGTGGAGGGCCCCGTGGAGGTGCGCGACCCCGGCCCCAAGGGCGTCGGCGGCAGCGGGCTGTCCGGGGACGCGGTGTGCGATCTGCGCCATCACGGCGGCAGCGACCAGGCGGTGTACGCCTTCGCCCGCGAGGAGCTGGACGACTGGGAGCGGGAGCTGGGCGGCCGGAAGCTGGCCAACGGGATGTTCGGCGAGAACTTCACGACCCTGGGTCTCGATGTCAGCGGTGCGCTGATCGGCGAGCGCTGGCGGGTGGGGGCGGACCTGGTGCTGGAGGTGACCTCGGGGCGGATCCCGTGCCGGACCTTCGCCGAGCACGTCCAGGAGAAGGGGTGGGTCAAGCGTTTCACCCAGCAGGGCGTGACCGGCGCGTATCTGCGGGTGATCGAACCGGGTACGGTGCGCGCCGGGGACCCCATCGAGATCGTGCACCGGCCGGACCACGAGATCACCGCCGCCCTGCAGTTCCGGGCGTCGACGACCGAACGCACCCTGCTGCCGTCCCTGCTGGCCGCCGGGGAGGCACTGCACCCCGAGGCGCTGCGCAAGGCCCGGGAGTACGCGGCACAGCAGGGCTGAGGGCCGGGCGGGAAGCCGTTCGGAGAGTCTGTGGGTGACACGGCGTCACCCACGCTGCGGTTTCCGGGTCGTTGACCGGGAACTGGATCGTCCGGTGACGCGTCCACCACCAGTGACCTGCGCCCGAGAACCGGGCTTCGCGCCGAGTGGCACGTCTTGAGGGGAAGACCATGCCCGATCCGCAGCAGCCCTGGTACACGCCGGGCCCGCCGCAGCAGCCCGTTCCCGGTAACCCGTACGCCTCCGGGGGCGACGCGCAACAGGGCTCCGGGCCCCAGGGGTTCGGGCCGCCGACGCCCCCGCCTCCGCCCCCGCGGCGCCGCTCCGGCCGGGGGCCGGTCGTCGCCGCGGTCGTCGCGCTGGTGCTCGTCATCGTGGCGGGCGGGGTGTACGGCCTCACCGACTGGGGACGGGGCGAGCCCACGAAGCCCGTGGCGAAGAAGTCGCCCGGCCCTTCCGGTTCGGCGTCCCCGTCCCGTACGCCCGCGGCCGGCGGCCCGGAGCTGAGCCACATTCCGACGACGAAGGAAGTCGCGGCCGCGCGGAAGCCGGGCGAGGCCTCGGCGTGGATCGCCGACGACAAGACCGATATCCCCAAGCAGATCAACCCGGTCCACGACCTGTGGATCGTCGGCGACACCGCAGTCCAGGCGCTGTACCGGAAGGTGACGGCCTACCGGCTCTCGGACGGCGCCGAGGTCTGGAGCGTGACGCTCCCCTCCGCCGTGTGCGAGACCCCGGCCAATCCGACGCCCGACGGCAAGGTCGTGGTCTTCCGGCACGAGAGGCCCGACAACGAGCGGAGCAATCTGTGCAACCAGATGCAGATGATCGACCTGAAGACCGGGAAGCAGGGGTGGCAGAAGAAGCTCGACGAGCCCGGTGACGAGGACGGCACGTTCCTCGTCTACAGCGCCATCAGCGGCGACGTCCTCTCCGTCGCCCGGGGCCAACGGGCCACCACCTACCGGATGGACGACGGGAGCAAGCTCCACAGGATTCCCTCGGAGAAGAAGGGGGCGTGCTTCCCCACCGCAGTGGCGGGCGGCGCCGCCCGGCTGCTGGTGAGTTCCGACTGCATGGTCTCCATGGACCGGGGCAAGAACTACGGCCAGCTGCGCGAGTTCGATCCCCGGACCGGCAAGCTCCTGTGGCGCTACCGGACGAAGACCGGCTGGAGCTTCGGCGCTCTGATCTCCATGGACCCGGTCGTCTTCACCGTCTACAACAACGAGGACACCGCGAAGGACTGGCGGATCACGGTCCTGGACCCCAAGGGCAAGCACCGCGTCACCTTCGACGCCAGGGACAAGGGGTTCGAGCACTGTGCCGGCGACGGGGGCGGCGACGACATCCAGCCCTGCCGGGGCGCCTCCGTCGACAAGGGGCTCATCATGCTGGGCGGAACCGACCAGGTCGGCGCGTACGACGTGAAGTCCGGGAAGTTCCTGTGGGGCATCAAGTCCGACGATCTTCGCTACCTGTACGCGCTGCGCGCCGAGGACGGCAGGTCGATGCGCATCTACGAGGCGGCAAGTTCGCGTGAGCCCGGCCGGACCTTCCTCATGGGCCCGCGCGGCGCCGGCACGGAGACCGAGGTCGTGAAGCACCCGGCGGCGACCGCCCGGTGGGAGTACGAGATGTTCATGGGGCACACGGCCTACGTCGACGGACGGCTGGTCCTGACATCGACGATCATGAGCGGGGACGAAAACAAGAAGCCCGTCCGCGAGGCCCGCATGCTGTCCTTCGCCGCTTCACCCTGACCGGTACTGAGGGATCTCCCCCGGTCGGGCCGTAGGGGCCCGGTCGGGGGCCGTTCAGGGCTCTGCCCCATGCCCGGGGCCGGTCGCCTCGGAACGCTGATGAGCATGGAGAAGACCAGGGGACGACGGCGGCTGAAGCGGGTGCTCATCACGCTGACGGTCGTGGTGGGGGTGCTCGCGGCGGGGATCGGCGGCTCGTTCGCGTGGCTGTGGACGAGCGCCGATCTGAGCACGGTGGGCAAGGTCCGCTTCGGCAACGAGCTGGCGGTGCCGCCGCTCGCGCCCTCGACGGTGGACGAGGACGGCACACGCGTCTTCGATCTGCGGATGCAGGCGGGGAGCACGGAGTTCCGGGACGGGACGGCGACGCCGACGTGGGGGTTCAACGGGGACCATCTGGGCCCGACGCTGCAAGCCGAGCGCGGCGAGCGGGTGAAGGTCCGGGTGCGCAACACCCTGGACGAGGCGTCCAGCGTGCACTGGCACGGGATGCACCTGCCCGCAGCGATGGACGGCGGACCGCACCAGATGGTCGACGCGAGCTCCACGTGGACCCCGCACTGGAAGGTCGACCAGCCGGCCTCGACGCTCTGGTACCACCCGCATCCGCACGGGGCGACGGAGCGGCACGTCCAGCGGGGTCTCGCCGGGATGTTCCTGCTCGACGACGAGAACTCCGGCCGGCTCGCGCTGCCGAAGACGTACGGGGTGGACGATCTGCCGGTGATGGTGCAGGACGTCACCTTCGACGGCGCGAAGTTCGACCACGGGCACCGGTTCCTGGCCAACACCGGCTTTCTGGGCGAGCGGACGATGGTGAACGGCACGCTCGACCCGTACGCCGAGGTCGGCGACGAGCGCGTACGGCTGCGCCTGCTGAACGCGTCGACCGCCCGGATCTACACCTTCGGCTTCGACGACGACCGGGCCTTCGACCTGGTGGGGACCGACGGCGGGCTGCTGTCGGCGCCCGCGTCGATGAACCGGGTGCAGCTCTCGCCGGGTGAGCGGGCGGAGGTCGTCGTGACGATGCGGCCGGGCGAGCGGACGGTGCTGCGCAGCTACCCGTGGCGGGACGGGAACGGCTGGGAGCGGCGGTTCGACGGGGGCGACGACTCCTTCGACGTACTCCAGCTGCGGGCGGCCGAGCGGCTGCGCCCCTCCCCCGAGGTGCCGGGACGGCTGGCCGAGGACCGGGGGCTTGAACTGCCGGAGGCCGACGACGCGGTGCGCAGCCGCCACTTCGAGCTGCGCAGGTCGGGGATCAACGGGCAGCCGATGGCGATGGACCGGATCGACGAGACGGTCACCCGGGGCACGACGGAGGTGTGGACGCTGCGCAACGGCGGCGACATGACGCACAACTTCCATGTGCACGACGTGCAGTTCCGGGTGCTGGACGTGAACGGGAAGCGCCCGGAGCCGGCGCTGCGGGGCCGTAAGGACACGGTGGCGGTACCGATGGGCGCGACCGTGCGGATCGCCCTGCGGTTCGACGGGCCCTCCGATCCCGATGCCCCGTACATGTACCACTGCCATCTGCTGTCCCACGAGGACGACGGGATGATGGGCCAGTTCGTGGTGGTGGAGAAGGGGCAGCGGGCGGGTGAGGTGCCGGACCATGCGGGGCATCAGGGCGTGACCGGTGGATCAGGACCGGACAGGCCGCGGCGTCTGGTGCGGTCCACCGCAAGGCGCTGGAACGCCCTCATCGCGGAGCGATTCCGGCGTTTCGGCAACGCGGCGAGGGATGGGGCCTCCCCTGCTCGAGCGAAGCCGAGAGCTCGGGGAAGTGCCAGGCATCGGGGCCCCGGTCAAGATCCACCGGACATGCCCTAACGTGCCGCGTATGACGACTGCACTGATCACAGGCGCGACGGCGGGTATCGGGGCCGCGTTCGCGCGGCGGCTCGCGGCTCAGGGGCACAACCTGGTGCTGGTGGCACGGGACACCGCGCGACTGCGCGAGCAGGCCACGGAACTGCACGACCGGCACGGCATCGAGGCCGAGGTCCTGAGCGCCGACCTGTCCACGGACAGCGGTATCGAGGCGGTCAAGAAGCGGCTCGCGGACCGCAGGCACCCGGTCGATCTGCTGGTCAACAACGCGGGGTTCGGCAACAAGGGGCGCTTCCTGGAGGTGTCGATGGCCGATGAGCTGACGATGCTGAAGGTGCACTGCGAGGCGGTCCTGCGGCTGACCTCGGCGGCGGTCGCCGGGATGCGGGAGCGGGGCCGGGGCGGGGTCGTCAACGTGGCGTCCGTCGCGGCGTTCGTGCCGCGCGGTACGTACGGGGCGTCGAAGTCCTGGGTCGTGCAGTTCACCCAGGGCGCGGCGCGGGACCTGGCCGGATCGGGGGTGCGGCTGATGGCGCTGTGCCCCGGGTTCGTCCGGACGGAGTTCCACGAGCGGGCCGGGATGGGCACGGACAACATCCCGAACTGGATGTGGCTCGACGCGGACAAGCTGGTGGCGTCCGCGCTGACGGATCTGACCCGGGGGAAGACGGTGTCGATCCCGGACCCGCGCTACAAGGCGCTGATGGGGCTGGTGAAGGTCGCCCCGCGGGGGCTGCTCGGCGGGGTCACCTCGCGGACGGGGCGCAAGTACGGTCCGCAGTAGGCGCGTCGGGTGCCTTGCGGGCCGCCGCGGGCCCGCCCGGAACGCACCGAGGCCCGGTGCCCCCGCGACGGGGGCACCGGGCCTCTGACGTACCGGCAGGTACTAGTGGGAGTGGCCGTGGCCGCCGTGACCGGCGTCGGCCTCTTCCTCGGCCGGCTTCTCGACGACCAGGGTCTCGGTCGTGAGCAGCAGCGACGCGATGGACGCGGCGTTCTCCAGGGCGGAGCGGGTGACCTTGACCGGGTCGATGACGCCGGCCTTGACCAGGTCGCCGTACTCGCCGGTGGCGGCGTTGAAGCCCTGGCCCTTGTCGAGGTCGGCGACCTTGGAGGTGATGACGTAACCCTCCAGGCCGGCGTTCTCGGCGATCCAGCGCAGCGGCTCGACGGCGGCGCGGCGGACGACCGCGACACCGGTGGCCTCGTCGCCGGTCTTGCCGAGGTTGCCCTCCAGGACCTTCACGGCGTGGACGATGGCGGAGCCACCGCCGGAGACGATGCCTTCCTCGACCGCGGCGCGGGTGGCGGAGATGGCGTCCTCGAGGCGGTGCTTCTTCTCCTTCAGCTCCACCTCGGTGGCGGCGCCGACACGGATGACGCACACGCCGCCGGCCAGCTTCGCGAGGCGCTCCTGGAGCTTCTCGCGGTCCCAGTCGGAGTCCGTGGACTCGATCTCGGCCTTGATCTGGTTGACGCGGCCCTTGACGTCCTCGGTGTTGCCACCGCCGTCGACGATGGTCGTGTCGTCCTTGGAGACGGTGACGCGGCGGGCGGTGCCGAGCACGTCCAGACCGGCCTGGTCGAGCTTGAGGCCGACCTCCTCGGCGATGACGGTCGCACCGGTGAGGGTGGCGATGTCGCCGAGCATGGCCTTGCGGCGGTCGCCGAAGCCCGGGGCCTTCACCGCGACGGCGTTGAAGGTGCCGCGGATCTTGTTGACGACGAGGGTGGAGAGCGCCTCGCCCTCGACGTCCTCGGCGATGATCAGGAGCGGCTTGGAGCCACCGGACTGGATGACCTTCTCCAGGAGGGGGAGCAGCTCCTGGATGGAGCCGATCTTGCCCTGGTGGATCAGGATGTACGGGTCGTCGAGGACGGCCTCCATACGCTCCTGGTCGGTCACCATGTACGGGGACAGGTAGCCCTTGTCGAAGGCCATGCCCTCGGTGAACTCCAGGTCCAGACCGAAGGTGTTGGACTCCTCGACGGTGATGACACCGTCCTTGCCGACCTTGTCCATCGCGTCCGCGATGAGCTCGCCGACCTGCGGGTCCTGCGCGGAGAGCGCGGCGACGGCGGCGATGTCGGCCTTGTCGTCGATCGGGCGGGCGGTCGCGAGGAGCTCCTCGGAGACGGCCTTGACGGCGGCGTCGATGCCCTTCTTCAGGGCGGCCGGGGAGGCGCCGGCCGCGACGTTGCGCAGACCCTCGCGGACGAGCGCCTGGGCCAGGACGGTCGCGGTGGTGGTGCCGTCACCCGCTACGTCGTTGGTCTTGGTCGCCACCTCCTTGACGAGCTGGGCACCGAGGTTCTCGTACGGGTCGTCGAGCTCGACCTCGCGCGCGATGGTGACACCGTCGTTGGTGATGGTGGGGGCACCGAACTTCTTGTCGATGACGACGTTGCGGCCCTTGGGGCCGATCGTCACCTTGACCGTGTCGGCAAGCTTGTTGACGCCGCGCTCAAGGGCGCGACGGGCGTCCTCGTCGAACTTCAGAATCTTCGCCATGGGCTGCATCCCTCTCAAAATGAACTGCGCCCCTCGCCGCCCGGCTAGTTGTTACGCAGGGGGCCAGGGGCGCAGAACACAAGCAAACGTGGGTGAATTACTTCTCGACGATCGCGAGGACGTCGCGGGCCGAGAGGACGAGGTACTCCTCGCCGTTGTACTTCACCTCGGTGCCGCCGTACTTGCTGTACAGGACGACGTCGCCGGTCTTGACGTCGAGCGGAAGCCGCTCGCCGTTCTCGAAGCGGCCCGGGCCCACGGCGAGGACGACGCCCTCCTGGGGCTTCTCCTTCGCGGTGTCCGGAATGACCAGGCCGGAAGCCGTGGTCTGCTCGGCGTCGAGCGGCTGGACCACAATGCGGTCCTCGAGCGGCTTGATCGCAACCTTGGAGCTGGTGGTCGACACGATCCGGTCTCCCCCTTCGGAGATCTCACGGGGTTTAACAGTCTGTGGGTGGCGATCGGACCGATCCGTCGTCGCGGGTGCCGGACCTGCCCTGTCGCGCAGAGTGGTGCTGGCACTCTCCAGGGGGGAGTGCCAGACCCGAGACTATGACCGCGATTAGCACTCGGTCAAGCGGAGTGCCAATTCACCACCCGCGCGCCGTCTCGATCGGGGCTCCGTCGGATCACCGTCCGGACAACGTGGGGACGGAGCTTCACGTTCCGTACGACGGTACGGAGATGACGCACTCGGAGAGCCGCCTGCCGGGACGACCGGACGAGAGGGCCGCAGCGCGGCAGCCGTCGTCGGATCCCGGCGGGTGCGCGGACCCGCTGACGGGCGTGCTGCTGGTGGTCGCGGAGGCGGCGGTGGGGGCGCTGCTGTTGCTCGTGATCGCGTTGAGGACCCTGGCGCCGCCACACGGTCCCTCCGAAGGCTTCGCCGACGCGTGGGGCCCGGCCATCGCCCTCGCCGCCCTGGCCGTGATCCCCGCCGGCCTCGCCGTGGCCCTGCTGCGCGGTCGGTGGCACTGGGCGGGCGGGATGCAGGTGCTCGTCGCGGTGGCCCTGTGCGCCGCCGCGCTCGCGTCCGCGGTGCAGAAGCGGCCGGACCCGTGGGCGGACCGCGGCCCCGTCCCCACGATCTCCCCGTCCTCGGCCCCCACCTGGAACTCCCCGCCCTGCCGCAGCGGGGGCGACAGCGACGAGTGCGCGCGCAGCGGACGCTGAGCGCGCACTCGGGGCCGGGTACGGGGAAGGGGCGGGTCAGACGTAGTCCTCCAGCTTCGCCACCGCGTACCCCTTGTCCGTGATGGTCTTCATGACGCGGCGGACCATGTCGGGCATCGAGCCCTTCCAGTCCTCCTTGCCCCGGAAGTGGGTGAGGACGATGTCGCCGGGGTGCAGGTCCTGGTCCCACTCGCGCCATTCCATGCGGTCGGGGAAGGCCTCGGACGACCACAGGGGTACGGCGGTGATCCCGCAGGACTTGGCGACGACGAGGGTGTCGCGGTTGTAGTTGCCGTAGGGCGGGCGGAAGAGGGTGGGGCGCTTGCCGTAGTGCTGGAGGATCTTCTCCTGCTGGCCGCAGATCTCCCGCTTCTGCTCGGAGTAGGAGAGGCCGGGCAGATAGCGGTGGTTGAGGGTGTGGTTGCTGATGGTCACCCCGCGCCGCTGCATCTTCTTGAAGTAGCCGTAGTCGTCGTTGATGACGTAGTCGCTGACGAACGCGCTGTACGGGATGTCCAGCTCCGTCATCATCCGCAGCAGCTCGGGATCCTTCTCCGCCCCGTCGTCCATCGTCAGGAAGACGATCTTCTCCTTGGTCGGGACGGTGGTGAAGACCGGCGGCAGCCCCTTGTCGTTCCGGACCTCGAAGCCCTTGCGGGTGGTGATGGACGGCTTGGTCTTCGGCGGTTCGGGGGCCGCGAGCGGAACCTTGGCGAGACCCCACTTCTTCGCGGCGACGGCCCGCGCGGCCTGCTTCTTCCTGACCGTCTCGGCGTACGTGTCCGGGGCCCGGGCCGGCCCGGCCTGCGGGGCCGCGTCGCCCGACCGGCCCGCGGTGGGCTTCGCGGGTCCGCCGGGAGCCCCCGCCCCGCTGCCGCCCGTCTCCGCCGCGCATCCGGAGGCGACGGCGGCGGCCAGCAGGGCCGCCAGCACGACGACGCCCGACCTGTGCCACTTTCCGCCTGATTTTTCGTTTTGTCGTACTAGCTGCATGGCGCCGCATCCTTCCAGCCGCCACCCCGTCCGCCCTTTCGACACCGCGAGCGGGCCGGCGCCGTCCCCCGGGCGGCCCACACGGACCTCCACCGGCGCACCGGTCACAATGGACCGGGTGAACGCAACGACCCCCTCCGCCGCCTCGGCCCACGACCCCGCCCGCGCCGCCTTCGCCGCGCTGCGCACCCCCGAGGGCGAACAGCTGCTGGCCGAGCTGCGCGACCACGACCCCGCCGACGAGCTGGCCACCGCGACCCGGCTGCGCCGCACGCACCCGGCGGAGCTGGTGTCGGCGGCCCTGGGCCAGGCCCGGCTGCGGCAGCGGGCGGTCGCCAAGTTCGGGGCCGAGGACGCGTACCGGATGTACTTCACGCCCAACGGGGTCGAGCAGGCCACCCGCACCTCGGTCGCCGCCCACCGCGCCGCCCGGTTCGCCGGGCTCGGCGTGCGGAGCGTGGCCGACCTGTGCTGCGGCATCGGCGGCGACGCGATCGCCCTGGCCCGCGCCGGGATCTCCGTGCTCGCCGTGGACCGCGACCCGCTGACGGCCGAGGTGGCCCGCGCCAACGCCGAGGCGCTGGGGCTCGGGGAGCTGATCGAGGTGCGGTGCGCCGACGTCACGGAGGTCGACACCGCCCCGTACGACGCGGTCTTCGTGGACCCGGCGCGGCGCGGCGGACGCGGCAGGATCTTCGACCCGGAGGCCTACTCACCGCCGCTCTCCTGGGCCACGGCCGCCGCGCTGAAGGCCCCCAGGGCGGCGCTGAAGATCGCCCCGGGCATCCCGCACGAGGCGATCGGTCCGGAGGCGGAGGCCGAGTGGATCTCGGACGGCGGGGACGTGAAGGAGGCGGTGCTCTGGTACGGGGAGGGCTTCGCGCCCGGCGCGTTCCGGGCCACGCTGCTGCCGTCCGGGGCGACCCTGAGCGCCCCGGCCCCGCTTCCGGCCCCGCCGGTGGGCCCGGTCGGGCGCTATCTGTACGAGCCGGACGGTGCGGTGATCCGGGCCCATCTGGTCGCGGACCTCGTGGAGCGGTGCGGCGGGCGGCTGGTGGACGAGACGATCGCGTACATCACGAGCGACGAGCCGTACTCCTCGCCGTACGTCGCCGGGTACGGGATCACCGACGAGCTGCCGTTCAACATGAAGCGGCTGAAGGCGCTGCTGCGGGAGCGTCAGATCGGCGTGCTGACGGTCAAGAAGCGGGGTTCGGCGGTCGAACCGGAGGAGCTGCGGCGCCGGATGAAGCTGAGCGGTCCGGGCTCGGCGACGGTGTTCCTGACCCGGGTGGCGGGGGCTCCGACGATGCTGATCGGCCACCCGCTGGGCTGACCGGTACGACCCCGGCCCCCGTGCCCGCGCCGCCGCCGCCCATCAGCACGCGCACCACCCAGCGGCGGTGGGCCAGGGCCGTCACTCCGCCGACCAGCGCGGTCAGCCAGGCGACCATGCCGACACCCATCACCAGGGCGACCAGCCCGTACGTCTCGCGGCCCGGCCGTGCGCTCGCCGGTCCGATGACGCAGAGGGCGAGCCCCACCGCGCCCAGGACGAACGACAGCAGCAGCCAGGTGAGGCTCATCCCGGGCATCCGCAGCCGCCGGTCGCGCTCCGGGTCGCGGTCCAGCGCGCCCCACGCGTCGAGCAGCGAACGGACCTCGCGGTCCCGGGAGATGCCCAGGCAGGCGAAGACGACGGCCGGAATCAGGGCCGCCGCGCCGACGACCAGACTGAAGACTCCGGCGATCCCGCTGAAGATGTCGGCCCCCTGCTCGATGAAGACGAGCCCCGAGCCCACCACGCTCCAGCCGGTCGCGGCGAGCGCCGCCCACATCCACAGCAGCCCGAGCCGCCCCGGCCCCACGTGCATTCTCACCAGCTCGCCCAGGACCACGGCCCGGTCGGCGAGCATCGCCTCGCGGTCGGGCCAGGACCGGATCTCGACGGGCGGAGGGGGAGGCGGGAGCGGGGCACGGCGTGGCATGCGCAGAACACTACCGATCCGGCCCCGGGGGCCCGCGTTCAGGCGTCGCGCAGGGCCTGGACGTCCAGCTTCGTCATACCGAGCATGGCCTTCATCGCCCGGCCCGCCTTCGCCGGGTCCGGGTCGGCCAACAGGTGCGGCAGCTCGTTGGGCACGATCTGCCAGGACACCCCGAACTTGTCCTTGAGCCAGCCGCACCGGCCCTCCTCGCCGCCCTCGGAGAGCGCGTACCAGAACCGGTCCACCTCGGTCTGGTCGGCGCAGTCCACGGAGAGCGAGATCGCCTCGGTGAAGGGGAACTGCGGTCCGCCGTTGAGCCCCATGTAGTCCTGCCCGGCGAGCCGGAAGCCGACGGTGAGCACCGAGCCCTTCCGGCCGGGGGCCTCGTCGCCGTAGTAGGTGATGTCCCCGATCCGGGAGTCACCGCCGAAGATCGCGACGTAGTGCTCGGCCGCCTCCTTGGCCTGACCGTCGAACCAGAGACAGGGGGTGATCTTCTGCATTGACCTTCACCTCTTCGGGCCGTCCACACGTCCGGGCCGGGCGGTCCGGACGTCGTGGAAGGTAGACCGGGCCCGCCACCGGAACTCATCGGCCACGCGACGGGCCCCGCGCCTCACCCCACTGCTTCGAACCGCCACCGGTGCACGGCCCGGGTGATCAGGGCGGCGTCGGGCTCGGGGAGTTCGGGGAGGTCGTCCCCGTACGAGGCGTCAGGCCACCAGGTCATCACGAGCACCCGGTCCTGCGGCGCGCGCAGCAGTTCGCGGCGGGCGGGCTCGCGGGCCAGTTCGGCGGAGCGGGCGCGGGCCCACTCCAGGAGCTCGCCGCCCCGGCCCTCGGCGGCGCGGGCCTCCCACATCAGGACGATGGCCGTGCCGCTCATGAGTACAGGTTGTCCTTGCTGATCTCGTGCACGTGATCGTGGTCGTGGGAGTGCGCGTGGGCGTGGGCGGCCCCCGGCACGTGCGGCTCCGTCACCGGCAGCGAGGAGTCGGCCGACAGCTCCAGGTCGGAGGGGAGCCGGTTGCGGGCGACCATCTCCGCACCGAGCGCCGCGACCATCGCGCCGTTGTCGGTGCAGAGCTTCGGGCGGGGCACCCGCAGCCGGATACCGGCCCGCTCGCACCGCTCCTGGGCCAGGGCGCGCAGCCGGGAGTTGGCCGCGACGCCGCCGCCGATCATCAGGTGGTCGACGCCCTCGTCCTTGCAGGCCCGCACGGCCTTTCGCGTGAGCACGTCCACCACGGCCTCCTGGAAGGACGCCGCCACATCCCGTACGGGCACGTCCTCGCCCGCCGCGCGCTTCGCCTCGATCCAGCGCGCCACCGACGTCTTCAGCCCGGAGAAGGAGAAGTCGTACGGGGCGTCGCGCGGGCCGGTCAGACCGCGCGGGAACGCGATGGCCTTCGGGTCGCCCTCCCGCGCCAGCCGGTCGATGACCGGGCCACCGGGGAAGCCGAGGTCCAGGACACGGGCGATCTTGTCGAAGGCCTCGCCCGCCGCGTCGTCGATCGTCGCGCCGAGCGGGCGGACGTCGGCGGTGATGTCGGGGGCCAGGAGCAAGGACGAGTGGCCGCCGCTGACCAGCAGGGCCATCGTCGGCTCGGGCAGCGGGCCGTGCTCCAGCTGGTCGACGCAGATGTGCGAGGCGAGGTGGTTGACCCCGTAGAGCGGCTTGCCGAGGGCGTACGCGTACGCCTTGGCGGCCGAGACGCCGACGAGCAGGGCTCCGGCGAGCCCGGGTCCGGAGGTGACGGCGATCCCGTCGAGGTCGCGGGCGCTGACGCCCGCCTCCTCAAGGGCGCGCTCGATGGTGGGGACCATTGCCTCGAGGTGGGCGCGGGAGGCGATCTCCGGGACGACGCCGCCGAAGCGGGCGTGGGTGTCGACGCTGGAGGCGACGGCGTCGGCGAGGAGGGTCGTGCCGCGCACGATGCCGACGCCGGTCTCGTCGCAGGAGGTCTCGATGCCGAGTACGAGGGGTTCGTCGGCAGCCATCATTCCGTCCCGGTTTCTTGTTCCGTGTGCTCGTGCAGGGTGAGGCGCATGACCAGGGCGTCGATGTTCCCCGGCTGGTAGTAGCCGCGCCGGAAGCCGATGGGCTCGAAGCCGAAGCGCTCGTACAGCTTCTGTGCGCGGGTGTTGTCGACCCGGACCTCCAGCAGCACGGTGGCGCACTCGAAGGCGGTCGCGGCCTTCAGCAGGTCGGTGAGGAGTTCGGATCCGAGGCCGGTGCCCCAGGCCTCGCGGCTGACCGCGATGGTCTGGACGTCGGAGAGGTCGCCGAGGGCGGCGAGCCCCGCGTACCCGACGATACGCCCGGTGGCGGGCTCCTCGGCGACGACGTAGTGGCGGGTGGCGCCGGGGCCTCGGGCGTGGGCCAGCTCGGACCAGAACATGCCGGGCGACCAGGCGTCGTCCGGGAACAGCTCGTGTTCGAGCTCCAGCACCGGTTCGATGTCCCACCAGCGCATCTCGCGCAGGACGGCGGTGGTGGCGGCGCTCACTTGGGGGTGACCACCTTGTAGTTCTTCGGGACCTGCGCGTCGGGCCGGCGCAGGTACAGCGGCTGCGGCGCCGGCAGCTCCTGCCCGGCGGCCAGACGCTCGGCGGCGAGCGCGGCCAGCGCCCCGGCGGAGACGTGCTCGGGGCCGCGCCGGTCCGGGAAGGACTCCGGGTAGAGCACCGCGCCCGCGCCGACGACGGGGAGCCCGGCGACGGCTCCGGCGATGTCGGCGGGCCGGTCGACGGCGGGCTCGCCCGTACGGGTGCGGGCGTTCTCGTACCGCGCCCAGTACACCTCCTTGCGGCGGGCGTCCGTCGCCACGACGAAGGGCCCTTCCAAGCCGTCCTGCCCCGCGGCGTACGCGATCCCGTCCAGGGTGCACAGGCCGTGGACCGGCACGGAGAGGGCGGAGCCGAAGGTGGCGGCGGTGACCAGGCCGACGCGCAGGCCGGTGTACGGGCCGGGGCCGACGCCGACGACCACGCCCGTCACGGCGTCGAGCTTCGTCCCGGCCTCGGCGAGGACCCGGTCGACGGCGGGGAGCAGCAGCTCCCCGTGCCTGCGGGCGTCGACCTGTCCGGAGGAGGCGATGACGGACGTACCGTCGTGCAGGGCGACGGTGACGGCGGGTGTGGCGGTATCCATGGCGAGCAAGAGCACAGCAAACAGCCTACGGCTCCGCCGACGGCGTTACGGCGCCCGTACGGCGTCCCGGCCCGCACCCGCGCTGCTGCTACCGTCACCGGGTATCCGCGGGTACGACCTAAACGCTTGTACGACATGCGGCAGACGGCCGCCGAAAGGGGAGTTCAGGTGGCAAGGAGCAGCTCGGGAATCGTGGCCGGGCTCACCGCGGCGGCGGTCGCCGCGGTCGCCTTCCTCGCTTACCAGGCCTCGGTGAACGCCCCCGACTCGGTGGCTTCCACGCCCGGCCCGAAGACCTCCGCCACGGCCCCGGCCGAGCCCTCCGCCAAGCCGAAGCCGGCCGACCCGCTGGCGATCCCGGCGGCGTCCGGCACGGGCGAGCGCGTGGTGTACGCGCTGAAGGACCGCCGGGTGTGGCTGGTCAACGAGGACGAGAAGTCGATCCGGACCTTCACGGTCATGCCGAGCCCCATCAGCCCGCCGCCCGGGGTCCACAAGGTCACGTCGCGCTCCGGCACGGTCCAGGGCTCGGACGGCGTCCCGATCGAGCACGTGGTCCGCTTCGCGAACGTGGACGAGGTGGCGATCGGCTTCAGCGCCGCGCAGGACGGCTCGATGGCCAGCCCGGACCCGACGTCGAAGACCGGTGGCGTGCGGATGAAGCGCGCGGACGGCAACGCGATGTGGACCTTCGCGACGGTCGGCGCGAAGGTCGTCGTCGTCCCGTAGCCGTCGGGTCCGCGCCTTGCTCTAGGCCGCGTGGCGCCGGACGGCGTCCGCGTGGCCGCCGGTCCCATCCCGGTCTGCCGCGTCGGACGCTTCGCAGGCCTCCGTGGTGTCGCTCGGCGGGGTGGAGACCGCGGTGGCCGCGGCGCACGAGGCCAGCAGGTCTCTCATCGACAGGACGGACGGGGCGGACGGAGTCGGTCGCGCTGCGCGCTCGGGCGTCGGCATGGATGCCTCCTGGGGGCTCCGGTGGAGGGCGCGGTTAGGTAAGCCTAACCATGCCTCGTACCCATGTGACCATGACCACGGTCTCCCGCGCAACAATTTACCGACGCCGTGTCGGGAAGGCCACCCCCGGGGTGTTACGCCAGCTGCTCCCGGAGCCCCGCCCAGCGCGCCCCGATGCCCACCAGGGTCACCTCGCGCCGCTCGTCGTCGGTGTCGCCGGTCGCACGGTCGATGAGGACCCGCAGCCGGTCCTCCGAGAGCTCCTCGACCTTGCCGTCGCCCCACTCCACGACCACCACCGACTCGGGCAGCGACACGTCCAGGTCCAGGTCCTCCATCTCGTCGAGCCCGCCGCCCAGGCGGTACGCGTCGACGTGGACCAGGGCGGGGCCCTGGACCAGCGAGGGGTGGACGCGGGCGATGACGAAGGTGGGCGAGGTGACCGCGCCGCGCACGCCGAGGCCTTCGCCGAGGCCCCGGGGCAGGGTCGTCTTCCCGGCGCCCAGCTCGCCCGTGAGCATCACGAGGTCGCCGGGGGCCAGGACCCGGGCGAGGCGGCGGCCCAGGTCCTGCATCTGTTCGGGGGAGGTGACGGTGAGCGTCACCGCGACGGCCTCGGGTACGGGCCTTACGGCCTCGGGAACGGTCGCCCCGGCGGGCTCGGATACGGTCTCAGCGGCCGGGCTGTTGTGCGGTGCTTCCATGTCCGCCAACGTTAGCGGCCGACACCGTGCCGCTGCGTACGAGCAGGTCGGCCAGCCGGTCCGTGACGGTCTCCGGGTGTTCCAGCATCACCAGGTGCCCGGCGTCCGGCACGATCACCAGCTCGGCGGCGGGCAGGACGTCCGCGATGGCCTCGCTGTGCGAGCTGGGCGTCACCAGGTCCTTGTCCCCGGCCAGGATCAGCACGGGCACGTCCCGGAACCCGGGCAGCGCACCGCTCTTGTCGTGCTCGGTGAACGCCGGGTAGAACTCGGCGACCACGTCGATCGGGGTGGCCTCGATCAGCCGCTCCGCGAACCGGGCGACCGCCGGGTCCACGTCCTTCGAGCCGAACGAATACCGCTTGATCAGCCCGGCGAAGAGGTCCGCGGTGGCCCGTCGCCCCTTCTCCACCAGCTCCGCCTGCGAGCCGAGCGCCTTCAGCACGCCCGGCAGCACCCGGCGCACCGCGTTCACGCCCGCCACCGGCAGCCCGAAGTCGACCTCGCCGAGCTTGCCGCTGGAGGTGCCGATCAGGGCGACGGCGGCGACCCGGTCCCGGATCAGCGCCGGGTACTGGTCGGCCAGCGCCATCATCGTCATGCCGCCCATGGAGTGCCCGGCCAGCACCACCGGGCCCTCGGGGGCCGCCGCGTCGATGACCGCCTTCAGGTCGCGGCCGAGCTGGTCGATGCCGACCGGCACCCCGTCCGCCTGGGACCGCCCGCGCCCGGAGCGGCCGTGGCTGCGCTGGTCCCAGTAGACGGCGCGGACGAGGCCGCGCAGGGCGGCCCGCTGGAAGTGCCAGGAATCCTGGCCGAGGCAGTAGCCGTGGCTGAAGACGACGGTGACCGGGGCGGGGGCCTTGCGCCCGAAGAGCCGGCGGCGACGGGAGCCGGAGGCGCCCTCGTCGGCCGACGAGGGCGCGGCCTCCACCTCGTCGATCTCGTAGTACAGCTCGGTCCCGTCGTCGGCCACGGCCCGGCCCGGCGTACCGCGCAGCGAGCCGTAGGGCCCGGTCGCGTCCAGCGCGAGGCGGGCCTTCTTGCGCATGCCGCGCCCGACGGTGAGCCGCTCGACGGCGACCCCGGCCGCCGCCCCGGCGGCGAGCACCCCTATCGCGGCCCCGGCGATCCCGGCCCGCCGCCAGCCCGCCGCACCGGCCGCGCCCGCCACGTTCGCGGTCGCGGCCACGACGGCCTCCGCGCTGCTCTCGCTCACCGCGGCACGCCTCCGGTCACCTCGTCGGCCGTCTCGTTCACGTACACCCGGGGCACGCGGGCGCCGATGCGGGTGACGATCTCGTACGCGATGGTGCCGGCGGCCTCCGCCCAGTCCTGCGCGGTCGGCTCGCCCCGGTCGCCCGGCCCGAACAGCACCGCTTCCGCGCCCGCATCGGGCCGGGTCGCCATGGACCAGTTCGTCGTCGACCTCGAAGGCGACCGGCCCGATGCGGGCGCGGAAGCGGTGCTGTTCGGGCCGGGCGACCGGGGCGAGCCGACCGACCGGGCGCAGCCCGAGCTCGGCGGATGTGCCCAGCTCGGGGGCGGGCGAGATGCCGTACATCGCGATGCCGGTCCGTACGAGGTCGAAGTGCGCCTCGGGGATCGTGAGCGTGGCCGGGGAGTTGGCCAGGTGCCGCACCTCGGGCTCCACGCCCTCCTTCTCGGCGTACGCCACCAGGTCGCGGTAGACGGCGAGCTGGGCGGCGATCGAGGGGTGGCCGGGCTCGTCGGCGCAGGCGAAGTGGGACCAGAGTCCGGTGATCCGGAGGTGTCCGGCCCGTTCGGCGTCGCGGGCGGCGCCGACCAGTTCGGGCCAGTCGGCGGGCTGGCAGCCGCCCCGGCCGAGGCCGGTGTCGGGGCGGCGACGATCTCGCGCAGCGCCCACATGCCGCCGGCCGACACGTCGATGTCGGCCTCGATGGCCTCGCGCCAGGGCCCGCCGGGCGTCCACAGCCAGCACATGATCCGGCCGTCGAGCCCGGCCGCCCGCAGCGCGAGCGCCTCGTGCGGGGTCGCGGTGCCGAGCCAGGTCGCCCCGGCCGCCCGCGCGGCCCGCGCGCAGGGCACCGCGCCGTGCCCGTACCCGTCGGACTTCACGACGGCCATGAGCTGCGCACCGGCCGCCCGCTCGCGCAGGACGCGCACATTGGCGCGCAGCGCGGCGAGGTCGATCTCGGCACGGGCTCTCAGGGACGCTGTCTCGTTCATCGCGCCCAGTCTCTCAGAGGCGTCCGCCGCCTCCCCGGCAGCGCACGCCGGTATCCGGACTTATGTACGTTTCATCACATGCTTGAGGTGGTCGACCAGCACCGGGACATGGCTGTCGGCGACGTCCTTGGCGGCGGTGATCAGGGTGACCGGGCCGCCCTTGCGCACGAGAGCGGCCAGCTGCCCGACCGCTTCCGTGTGGGGCGGGTCGTCCAGCGGGTCGACCAGGCCAGAGCCGGTCGACCAGCACCCGGGTGCCGTCGTCGTCCTCGACCGGGTCGTAGGCCCTGCGTACGCGTACGGATTCCCTCACGTTCTCCACCATCGCCCGGCCTCACCCCGCCCGCACGTCGCGCCAGGCCGCCGGGATGCCGTCGGCGACGTCCTGGGCGGAGACCGGGGCCCCGTCGGAGCCGTGCCGGGCGGCGAGCCCGTGCAGATAGGCGCCCACGGACGCGGCGTCGCGCGGGGCGAGCCCGGCCGCGAGCAGGGAGCCGGTGAGACCGGAGAGGACGTCGCCGCTGCCCGCCGTGGCGAGCCAGGACGTGCCGGTCGGGTTGACCCGTACGGGGGTGTCGCGGGCCTCCGCGATCAGGGTGGTGGAGCCCTTGAGGAGCACGGTGGCTCGGTAGCGGGCGGCCAGTTCGCGCACGGCGGTGAGCCGCCCGGACTCGACTTCCTCGCGGGCCGTGCCGAGCAGCGCGGCGGCCTCCCCCGCGTGCGGGGTGAGGACGGTCGGGGCGGTCCTGGTCCGTACGGTCTCGGCGTCCAGCAGCCGCAGCCCGTCCGCGTCGACGAGCACGGGCACGTCGGCGGCCAGCACGTCGGCGACGGCGGATTCCGCTCCCCGCCCGTCCCCGAGCCCCGGCCCGACCACCCAGGCCTGCACCCGCCCGGCCTTCGACGGCGGCCCGGCGTGCACCAGCGCCTCGGGGAACCGGGCGATCACCGCGTCCGCGCCCGGTCCGACGTACCGCACGGCCCCGGCCCCGCCGCGCAGCGCGCCCGCGACGGCGAGGACGGCGGCGCCCGGGTAGCACTCGGACCCGGCGACGACGCCGACGACGCCACGCCGGTACTTGTCGCTCTCCGCGCCCGGCACCGGCAGCAGCGCGGCCACGTCCGCGTACTGGAGCGCCTCCAGGTCCGGCGTACGTCCCGAAGGTGACGGTGGCGTCGGCCCGGACGGCCTCGCCGTGCACCTCCCCGGTGTCGGCCTCGACCCCGCTCGGCAGGTCGACGGAGATCACCGGCGTACGGTCCCGGGTCACCGTGTGCACCAGCTCGGTGGCGTCCTCGCGCAGCCCGCCGCGCCCGCCGATCCCGGTGATGCCGTCCACGACGAGGTCGAGCACGCCGAGCCCGTCCGGCCCGTCGACGACCTGTCCCCCGGCGGCGCGGAACGCGGCGAGCCCGCCGGGGTGGGCCCGGTCGGGGGCGAGCAGCAGGGCCCGCACGCCCGCGCCCCGGCGGGCGAGGCGGGCGCCCGCGTGGAGCGCGTCACCGCCGTTGTCGCCGCTGCCGACGAGGAGCAGGACCCGGGACCCGTACACCCGCCCGTTGCGCCGCAGCAGATCGCCGCAGGCGGCGGCGAGCCCGGCGGCGGCGCGCTGCATGAGCGCACCCTCGGGCAGGCGTTGCATGAGGGCGGCCTCGGCGGCCCGTACGGTCTCCACGCTGTAGGCACGTCGCATGGGTCCAACCCTCCGCGATCACGGGGCGGGACGCCAGCGTCGTGGGGCGTGGCGGAGTTCATCGGTGCGGGCGCTCACCCCTCCGCGAGGGCGACGGCCGAGGCGCGCCGCGCGGCGACGGAGGCCGAGTGCGCGATGCCTCCGCGACGACGAAGGCCGACTGCGCGATGTCCCCACGACGACGAAGGCCGACACGGCGGCACACCGCGAGGGGCACCGGGCGCGCTCACCCCTCCGCGATCACCACCGCCGACGCCACCCCCGCGTCGTGGCTGAGCGAGACGTGCCAGCCCCGTACGCCCAGTTCGGCGGCGCGGGCGGCGACCGTGCCGCTGACCCGCAGCCGGGGCTGCCCGCTCTCCTCGACCCAGACCTCCGCGTCGCTCCAGAGCAGCCCGCCCGGTGCGCCGAGCGCCTTGGCCAGGGCCTCCTTCGCGGCGAACCGGGCGGCGAGCGAGGCGATCCCGCGCCGCTCGCCGCTCGGCAGCGTCAGCTCGCTGCCGACGAAGAGGCGTTCGGCCAGCTGGGGCGTACGCTCCAGCGCCGCGCCGAAGCGCTCGATCTCGGCCACGTCGATGCCGACCCCAATGATCACGGCCCCCACCCTCGCTCGCTCACTTGCTCACTCGCTCACTCCACGGTCACGGACTTCGCCAGATTGCGCGGCTGGTCCACTTCGTTGCCGCGGGCCGTCGCGAGCTCGCAGGCGAAGACCTGGAGCGGCACGGTGGCGACCAGCGGCTGAAGCAGCGTAGGCGTTGCGGGGACGGTGATGAGGTGGTCGGCGTACGGGAGGACGGCGTCGTCGCCCTCCTCGGCGACGACGATGGTGAGCGCGCCCCGGGCCCGGATCTCCTGGATGTTGGAGACGATCTTGTCGTGGAGGACGGAACGCCCGCGCGGTGAGGGGACGATGACGACGACCGGGAGGCCCTCCTCGATGAGCGCGATGGGCCCGTGCTTGAGCTCGCCGGCCGCGAACCCCTCGGCGTGCATGTAGGCGAGTTCCTTGAGCTTGAGCGCGCCTTCGAGGGCGACGGGGTAGCCGACGTGCCGGCCGACGAAGAGGACGGTGTCGTGGTGGGCGAGGGAGCGGGCCAGTTCGCGGACGGGCTCCATGGTGGTGAGGACGCTCTCGACCTCGGCGGAGATCGCGGAGAGCTGACGCACCACCGTACGGATCTCGTCGCCCCATTTCGTGCCGCGCACCTGGCCGAGGTAGAGGGCGACGAGGTAGCAGGCGACGAGCTGGGTGAGGAAGGCCTTGGTGGAGGCGACGGCGACTTCGGGTCCGGCGTGCGTGTAGAGCACGGCGTCGGATTCGCGCGGGATCGTCGAGCCGTTGGTGTTGCAGATGGCGAGCACCTTCGCGCCCTGTTCGCGGGCGTGCCGGAGGGCCATCAGGGTGTCCATGGTCTCGCCGGACTGGGAGATGGCGACGACGAGGGTGCGCTGGTCGAGGATCGGATCGCGGTAGCGGAACTCGCTGGCCAGCTCGGTCTCGCAGGGCAGCCGGGTCCAGTGCTCGATGGCGTACTTGGCGATCATCCCGGCGTGGAACGCGGTGCCGCAGGCGACGATGACGACCTTGTCGACCTCGCGGAGTTCGACGTCCGGGATGCGGACCTCGTCGAGGTGGAGCGCGCCCTCGCCGTCGACCCGGCCGAGGAGGGTGTCGGCGACGGCCTGGGGCTGGTCGGCGATCTCCTTGAGCATGAAGGAGGCGTAGCCGCCCTTCTCGGCGGCGGAGGCGTCCCAGTCGACGTGGTACTCCCGTACGTCGGCGGGCTCCCCGTCGAATCCGGTGACGGTGACGCCCTCGGGGCTCAGCTCGACGACCTGGTCCTGGCCCAGCTCGATCGCGGAGCGGGTGTGGGCGATGAAGGCGGCGACGTCGGAGGCGAGGAACCACTCGTCCTGCCCGACGCCCACGACGAGCGGCGAGTTGCGCCGCGCGCCGACGACGACGTCCGGCTGGTCCGCGTGCACGGCGACGAGGGTGAAGGCCCCCTCCAGCCGCCGGCACACCTCCCGCATGGCGTCCGCGAGGTCCCCGCCCGCCGAGAACGCCTCGGCCAGCAGATGCCCGACGACCTCGGTGTCCGTCTCCGACTCCAGGGCGTGCCCGCGCCCGGTCAGCTCCCGCCGCAGGGCCGCGAAGTTCTCGATGATCCCGTTGTGCACGACGGCGACCCGGCCCGCGTTGTCGAGATGCGGATGGGCGTTGACGTCGGTCGGCGCCCCGTGCGTCGCCCACCGGGTGTGCCCGATCCCGGTCCGCCCGGCGGGCAGCGGCCGGTCGCCCAGCTCCTTCTCCAGATTGACGAGCTTGCCCGCCTTCTTCGCGGCGGCGAGCCCGCCGTCCGCGAGAACGGCGACACCCGCCGAGTCGTAGCCCCGGTATTCGAGGCGCTTGAGTCCTGCGACGACGACGTCCTGCGCCGACTGCATACCGACATAACCCACGATTCCGCACATAGCGGCACCATAAGGCCGGAGGCGGCTCCACGGCAGGGCGGGCCGCGCCCGGCGGCATGTCACACCGCCCGGCGCGGCCCGCTGTTCCGCTCCTCGGCCCCTTACGGGTCCTGGTCTAGGAGCAGTACTGCGCCTCCTTGCCGATCGACCGGTACATGCAGTCCGCGTTCTCGATCAGTTGCAGCACCGCGTCCCGGTTGCGGGAGGTCTCGCGTTCGATGACCTCGTCGGGCGGGTAGAAGCCGCCGCCGGAGGCCGAGCGCGGATACATCTCGAAGGTGTAGCCGAAGATCTTCTGCGAGCCCCACAGCCAGTCGTCGATCGACCCGTCGGTGATGTACAGGTCGCTGGACTGCTCGGCGGTGTAGCCGTTGCTCGCCGCCATCTTCCGGCCGACGGCCGCGAACGCGTTGCGGTCGTCGGCGGTCATGCCGGGGGCGGTGTCGTTGTACGTGTAGCCGAAGGGCCACAGCACCAGTTCGCTGTACGTGTGGAAGTCGATGGCCGCCGTGATCTGCTGCTTGCCGCCGACCACCCGGCTGCGCACGAAGTCCGCGACGACCTTCGTCTCGGGCGCGGACTCGGCGGCCCGGCCGCGGTAGGTGTCCGAGGACGGGCTGGAGGAGGATCCGCCGCAGCAGCCCCACTTGTAGGCCCAGTTGCGGTTGAGGTCGGTGCCGATCGCGCTGGAGCCGGAGTTGGGCTGCCGGTTCTTGCGCCAACTGCGGTACGAGCCGGAGGCGATGTCGTACTCGCCGCCGTCCGGGTTCATGTCCGGCACGATCCACAGCTCACGGCCGTTGACCGCCTGCGTGATCCGGGAGTCGGTGCCGTAGCCGGCGGCGAACTCGCGCAGCAGGTAGAGCGACATCTCCACGGTCAGGTGCTCACGGGCGTGCTGGTGGGCGGTGAACAGGACCTCGGGCTCGGCCTCGTCGGTACCGACGTTGTCGCTGACCTTGACGGCGATGATGTCCCGGCCCTGGTACGTCTTGCCGATGACCCGCTTGCTCATGATCGACGGGTTCGCGGCGATGCGGGCGTCGATCGCCGCCGTCATCTCGGCGTAGTTGTGGTAGCGGGAGTCGGCGGGCGGGAAGTCCTGGACGCCGACGCCGTCCGCCGCATGGGCATGCGCGTGGGCGTCGGGCGCGGGCAGGGCCTCCAGGGTGTGCCCGCGCGCCCGGAGCTTCTTGGCCTGGGCGGCGTCCGCGGTGATCACGATGCCGTGGTCGTGCACCTCGTCGATCGAGACGCCCGCGCGGGCGATGTCGGTGCGGGCGGCGGGGGTGGTGCGCCCGGCGATCTCGTACTGGAGCACCCGCTCGTCGGCGGCGACGGCCGCGTTCGGGGCGGAGGGCTCGGCGGTGGCCACGGCGGTCGCGGGGGCCGCGAGGCCGAGGGCGAGCAGAACGGCTAGGGCGGTGTTGCGGCGGGTCCTCGCAGGCCGGGTTCTCGGCCGGGAGGTCCGTGGGGTGACAAGTCGCATGCTGGCGTCTCCTGGGTCCGTCGGGGTGGGGGGGTGGAGCTGTGCGACGGGCACAGGATGGAGTCATGTCATGAGCGGGTCAAGATGCGGATTCCGGCCATCGCGCCCCTTTTGGCCGAAGGGGAAACGACAGGGAAAAGGCGCGGGGAGCCCGGGAGGACGGAGATGCCGGGCCCGCCCCCGCCTACTCCCCCAGCTTCCGCCGCAGCGCCGCCCGCTCCGGCTCGGTGCCCGCCGCCTCCAGCGCCTCCCGGTACGCGACCGCCGCCTCCCCCTTCCGCCCCAGCCGGGTCAGCAGATCCCCCCGGGCCACCGCGTACGGCGGGTACGTGCGCAGCCTCGGCTCCCCCGCCAACGCGTCCAGCAGCGCGAGCCCGGCCCCCGGCCCGTCCCGCATCGCCACCGCCACGGCGCGGTTCACCGCCACCACGGGGGACGGCGTGAGGGCGAGCAGCACGTCGTACAGGGCCACGATCTGCACCCAGTCCGTGGACTCCACGTCGGCCGCCTCGTCGTGCAGGGCGGCGATGGCCGCCTGCACCCCGTAGGGCCCGGCCGGTCCGCCGGTCAGCGCCTGGACCACCAGGTCACGGCCCTCCTCGATCATCGCCCGGTCCCAGCGCCCCCGGTCCTGCCCCTCCAGGAGCACCGGCTCGCCCTCCGGGCCCGTCCGCGCGTCGCGCCGGGCGTGGACGAGGAGCAGCAGCGCGAGGAGCCCGGCGGTCTCCCGGAGGAGCCCGGCGGCCTCGAGGCGGTCCGCCTCGCCCGGATACTGCGCCGCCTGCTGCCCGCCGAACGGGAGACCGCCGGGCTCCTCGCGCTGCTGCTCCTCGTCCACGCCCGGCGCGACGCGCGGACGGCGGGCAGCAGGCGGCGCAGTATCCGGGCGAGGCGGACCGCCTCCTCCGCCAGGTCGAGCCGCTGGAGACGGGGGCCCGAGCTGGCCGCGTACCCCTCGGTGAACACCGAGTAGACGACCTGGAGCACCCCGGGCAGCCGCTCCGGCAATTCGTCGGGTCCGGGCACCCGGAACGGGATCCGGGCCTCGCGGATCTTCTTCTTCGCCCGCACGATGCGCTGGGCCATGGTCGCCGTCGGCACGAGGAAGGCACGGGCCACCTCCGGTGTGGTGAGCCCGGCGAGGCAGCGCAGGGTGAGGGCGGTACGGTCCTCCGCGGCGAGGGCCGGGTGCGTGCAGGTGAAGAACAACTGGAGCCGCTCGTCCGGCAGTTCACCGGCCCCGGTGGCGTCGGCAGCGGGCGCGAGGGCCTCGTCCCGTTCCGCGTCGGCCCGGAGGACGGCGAGCCGGGCCGCGTACGCCTGGTCGCGCCGCAGCCGGTCCACGGCCTTGCGCCGCGCGGTCGTGAGCAGCCAGGCCCCGGGCCGGGCGGGGACGCCCCCGGCGGGCCAGTGGCGCAACGCCGCCTCGATCGCCTCGGACGTCACCTCCTCGGCCAGGTCCAGGTCTCCGAACCGGCGGACGAGGGAGGCGAGCAGCAGCCCGCGCTCCTCCCGGAACACCGCCTCGACGGCTTCGGCGGCCCCGCCGACCGCCGGAAGGTCCTCGTCCGCCACCGCTCTCAGGCTCCGAAATCCGCGACCGGCCGGACGACGACCGCCCCGCCGTCGCGCGACCCGGGACAGCGCGCGGCCCAGTCGAGGGCGGCGTCGAGGTCGGGCACGTCGATCACGAGGAACCCGCCCAACAGCTCCCTGGTCTCGGCGAACGGCCCGTCCGTCACGGTCCGCTCCCCCGTGGGCGAGACCCGCACGGTGGTCGCGGTCACCAGGTCGGCCAGCGACTCCCCGGAGACGTGGATCCCGGCGTCGCGTACGGCCTTGTCGTAGGCCATCCAGTCCTCGACGGTGCACGAGGGCGCGCCGCCCTGCTCGTCGACGGCCCCGCTGTGGATCAGCAGCATGTACTTCATGATCGGCTCCTGTCGTCTGTCGGGACCCTTGTCCGGTCCCCTGTGGTCCCAGCCCTCGGGGCTGGCTTACACCATGACGACGAACGGGACCGGGCCCGATCGACACACCGCCCGCATCCTTTTTACGACGCCCCCTCCGCCCCCGGCCGCCCGCACACCCCCAGGCTGCACCAGCGGCGCCGGCCGCCCGCGTCGAGGAACAGCCACCCGCAGTCCTGTCCCGGACAGGACCGAACGGTGAGGCGGCGGGGGTCGGCGAGCAGGTCCGCGGCGCGCTGGGCCACGGCGTGCAGCGGCAGCCGGAGCCCGGAATCCGGGTGCGGGCTCCAGCGCCCGAGGCCGTCCTCGCCCCGGACGAAGACGGCCTGGCGCATGGCCTCCTGGACCACCTCGGCGACCCGCCCGAAGCCCCCGCCACGGCCCTCACCCACTCGAGGCTCGCCCACGAGGCACCCGTACAGCGCCCCCCGGAACTCCCGCGCTCCTTCCAGCACGGCGCTCGCCTCCTCCGGCCGCTCCTGCGCCCTCCGCAGCAGCCGGGTGACCGTACGGTCGTCGAGGAGATCCAGGTGCCCGGCCCAGATGGCGAACGTGCGGTAGCCGCGCAGCCACTCCGAGCCGGGCAGCCGCTCGCCGCCCCACCCGGCGTACGTGTTGCAGAACTCCAGGGCGGGGTCCCCGCCGGTGTTCAAGGGCAGCCACTCCCCGCGCACCCGCACCGCGTACGTGGGCGTCTCGGCCCGCCGCAGCGCCGGGTCGTCCCGGCGCACCCGGTCGTACAGGGTCCGCAGGTCCCGCCCCGGCTCGGCGTCGAAGGCGGACCGCAGGGTGCCGCGCACGGACCGGTAGAGGCGCAGCGCGTCGGCGGACCGGCCGCTGCGGTGCAGGGCGAGCATGCTGTCGGCGACGAGGCGTTCCCGTTCGGGGTGCTCCTCGGCGAGCGGCGGCAGCTCGGCGGCGACCCGCTCGTGCCGCCCCAGTGAGAGCAGGAGCCGGGCGCGCTCCTCCGCCGCGGACAGCCGCAGGGCGGCGAGCCGTTGCCCGATCCGGTCGCGCAGGGACGCGTCCGCGACGTCCGCCAGCAGTTCGCCCCGCCACAGCGTCAGCGCCCGGTCGTAGCGGAGCACCCGCTCCTCGTCGCCCACGGCCGCCGCGGCCTCCCGTACACCGTCCTCGAAGGCCCGGGTGTCGATCAGGTGTCCGTCGGGGCGGAGGAGGTAGCCGTCGTTGCGCGTCTCGACGTGGACGCCGTCGGGCCCGAGGGCGGCGCGGAGCCTGCCGACGTAGGTGTGGAGGGTGGACCGGGCCCCGGCCGGGCCCTCGCCGTTCCAGAGCAGGTCGATGAGCCGCCCGGTCGGAACGGCCCGGTCCGCCTCCAGGGCGAGGACCGCCAGCAGGCACCGTTCCTGACGGCGCAGACCGGTGTCCACCGGGCGGCCTTGGTGGAGGACGTTGAACGGTCCGAGCAACTGGAATTCCATCGGGAAAGCATCCGGCCGCGCCCGCTCCCGGGGCCACCCCCCGTGGTGAGCGTTTGGTGAGCGCCCCGGCAGATCATCGTCGGGCAGGCCGCGACCCCGGCCTGCCGGACGGACGATCGGGGAGTTCTCATGCGTAAAAACGTTCTCGGCACGGCTGGTACGGCTTTCGGCACAGCGTGCCTGACCGTGCTGGCACTCGGACTCGGCACGGCCCCCGCGACAGCGGCCCCGCCCGCCGCCGCCCAGGGTTCCGGCTGGGAGCCGGCCCCCTCGGCCCCCTGGGACGTCCCGGCGGGCGAGCGGTGCGCGTTCGCCGTCCACGGCGAGCCGATCGTGGACGAGGTAGTCAGCCGCGAACTGCCCCCGCCCGCCGAGGGGGTGACCAGGACCGCCTACAAGGGCGACCTCGTGATCCGCGTGACGAACAAGGAGACCGGAGCCCACTTCGACGCCGACGTGAGCGGCACCGCGCTGGTCGACGCGTACGCCTCCGGGGCCCAGCTCTGGCGGGTGCTCGGCCCGGTCCTGGTGGGCGTGGGCGAGGGCAGCCTGGCCCGGGGCCTGTACGTCGTCGACGGCGCTTACACGATCGACATCAGCCCCACGGGCATCAAGACCGTGGCCGGTCCGGCGGTCAGGACGGACAGCATCTGCGCCCGGATCGGCTGATCCACTGATTCACGCGCCGATCACGCGGGGGCGGAGTCGCGCACCAGCGTGAACCAGAAGGTGGGAACCGGATTCGTCCCGGGTGTCACGTCGGCCGGCTGCCACCCGGGGAACCTGCCTCGGAGTTCGTCCGCCGTCACGCCGGACCACGAGTCGTCGAACGCCCCGGGCCCGTACCCGAACATCAGCAAGCGCGCACCGGGCGCGGCACGCCGGGTGAGGCCGGCCGCGTAGGCGTCGCGGCGGTGCGGCGGGATCCCGCAGTAGCAGCTCAGGTCGAAGAACAGGTCGTACGGGCCGGACACGCCCACCTCGTCGAGGCGGGTGGCGTCCCCGCACAGCACAGTGACGTCCGCTCCGGCCGCGTCGGCCTTCTCCCGGGCCTGCCGGACCGCGAGCTCGACCAGGTCGACGGCCGTCACCCGCCAGCCGTGCCGGGCCAGGTACACCGCGTTGGTCCCGGTGCCGCAGCCGAGTTCGAGCGCCCGCCCCGGCGTCAGCGAGCCGGGCCCCTCCACCAGGGCCACCAGCTCGGGCGGCGTGACGCCGCTGTCCCACGGCGGCTCGCCGTCCCGGTAGAAGCCCTCCAGCACGCCTCGGACGAAAGCCTCTTGCTCGATCTCGGCAGCAGTCCCGTGCTCACTCATCGCGACCCTCCAGAAGATTAGAGTTCGACTCTAGTGTTTGACTCTAGAGATAAGCTCCTGCAATGGATGCGGTCAAGGGTTCCGACGGACAGAACGCCAGACGCCCCGGCAAGAGGGACGAGCGCTCGCGGCGCACCCGCGAGAAGATCGTTGCGGCGGCGCTGGAGCTGTTCGTCGCGCAGGGGTACGGGGCGACCAGCCTTCAGGAGGTCGCGGACCGCGCGGGCGTGGCCGTCCAGACCGTGTACTTCGTGTTCCGGAACAAGCGCACGCTGTTCAAGGACGTCGTCGACACGTCGATCGCGGGCGACGTCGAACCGGTCGCCACGATGGACCGCGACTGGTTCCGCGCGGCGTGCGCGGAGCCGACCGCGGCCGGACAACTGCGCGCCCACGTGCGGGGCGTGCGCGGCATCCTCGGCCGGGTCGCCCCGGTCATCCCGCTGATCGCGGCCGCGGCGGCCACGGACCCGGAGATCGCCGCGCAGTGGCCCGCCGGCCCCGACCCGCGCTACACCGTTCAGCACGCCGCGGCGGAGGCACTGACCTCCAAGCCCGACGCCCGCCCCGACGTCGACACCGCACGCGCCGCCGACCTGCTGTACGGGCTGCTCAGCCCCGAGCTGTACCTGATCTTCACCCGCGACCGGGGCTGGTCCCCGGACGCCTGGGAGGCATGGGCCTGCACGGCCCTGCTGGCCCAGCTCTGCAAGGACGAGGAGTGGACGGCCGGCCCGGACGACTGACCGGCCGCCTCACGCGCCGATCAGGCAGGGCTCGGCGTACGCCCGGGCATCGCGGCACTCCCGGCAGCACCCCGGTACGGACGACCGGAAGGCCGGGTCGCGGTCGTCGCGGTTCCGGAGCGGGACGACGGGATGGCTGCGGGCAGGGAGAGGCCTCGGTCGCTGGGAGAGCCGGCTGGAGATGATCGTGTAGCCGTCGGTGAGCCGGATGTTGATGTGTACGACCCCGGCGGACGGGGCGCGCGAGGGCGCGCTACGTCGTGGGTCACCACGTCGCTGCGGACCGCGACCCGGTGACCCACATTCCCGGCCCCTCGCCCGCCCCACCGGATCGCGGCTGTCACGATCCGGTGAGCGCCACCTCGGCCCAGACCGTCTTGCGCGGGAACGGGCCGTGTTCCGTACCCCATCGCGCTGACAACGCCTCGACGAGCAACAGCCCCCGCCCGCCCTCGGAGTCGGCGTCCGGATCCCGCCTTTCCGGGATGCGGTCACCCCGGGTGTCGGCGACCTCGATCCGCAACACGTCGTCGTACACGCTCAGCGTGATCCGGAAGTCGCGCCCCGGCACGTACCCGTGCAGCGCCGCGTTGGTGGCCAGCTCGCCGATGACGAGACTCGCGTCCTCCAGCGGGAGCCCCCAGGAGCGCAGTTGCTCGGTGGCGAGCAGACGGGCGAGGCGGGCGCCCCGGCGGGTGGCGGAGAGCTGGACGGCGAACTGACCGGTGCGTGCACGCGGGTGGGTGATTTTTCGGTTCACGTCACTCAGCGTGGCCGCCCGTATCTACGCTGAGAAGCACTGACACGGGTACGGACCATCACTGTCCCTGGTGTGTACAGGCCTGTCCCCGTACGTACGGTGCCCGCCGCGCGGGCGCACGGGATGAAGGCGGGACGGCAGATGATCGACGGAACCGAAGAGGACCGGGAGTTCGGCCTGGAGGACGACTCCGGAGCCGTCATCGCGGCCGTGGGCCGGCAGATCAAACTGTGGCGCGAGGAAGCCGGGTTACGCGCCGCCGAGCTGGGCTCGATGATCGGGTACAGCGAGAACCTGGTCTTCAAGGTCGAGGGCGGCCGGCGCATCCCGAAGCCGGAGTTCCTGGACAGGACGGACACGGCCCTCGGGGCGAACGGCAAGATCTCGGCGATGAAGAAGGACGTGGAGGAGGCGCGGTATCCGAGGAAGGTCCGTGACCTGGCGAAACTGGAGGCGGAGGCGATCGAACTCGGCGCGTACGCAGGGGTGGTGATCCATGGGCTGCTCCAGACCGAGGAGTACGCCCGCGCGCTGTACGCACAGCGGCGACCCGCGTACGCGGAGGACGACATCGAGCGCCTGGTGGCCGCTCGGATGGCCCGGCAGGTGGTCTTCGGCCGCCGCCCCGCTCCCCTGCTGACGTTTGTCCAGGAAGAGGCGACGCTCCGGCGGCGGACCGGGGGCAGAATGGTCCTGCGACGACAGCTCGAACACCTGCTTGAGCTGGGCCAGTTGCGGCATGTCGAGATCCAGGTCATGCCGATGGACGCGGCGGAGCACGCGGGTCTGGGCGGCTCGCACCGCATCCTTAAGCTCAGGGACGGAAAGACCGTCGGGCACAACGAGGTTCAGCTCATCAGCGGGCTGATCACCGATCCGAGGCAGGTGCAGATCCTGGAGATGCGCTACAACCTCATCCGATCGCAGGCCCTCACGCCCCGGCTGTCGCGGGAATTCATCGAGAAACTGCTGGGAGAGACATGAGCGCCACTGAGCTGACGTGGTTCAAGAGCAGCTACAGCACCAACGACGGCCCCGACTGCGTCGAGGTCGCCGCCGCCCCCACCACCATCCACGTACGCGACTCCAAGCAACTCCCCACCGGCGGCCCCCACCTCGGCTTCACCCCGGCCGCCTGGGCGGACTTCGTGACGTACGCGTCGGAGGCCTGAGCCATGCCCGTACCGCCGGTCGTCCGGGTCAAGGACTTCGACCACCTCGTCCTCAACGTCGGAGACGTCGAGCGAGCCCTTGAGTTCTACTGCGGGCCGCTCGGCCTGGAGCCGGTCCGGGTCGAGGAGTGGCGGGAGGGCAAGGTCCCGTTCCCCTCGGTCCGGGTCAGCCCGACGACGATCATCGACCTGCTGGACCGTCCGCGCGGCGAGTCGAACGTCGACCACATCTGCCTCGTCGTCGACCCGCTCGACTGGCAGGAGGTGATCGACTCCGGGGTGTTCACGGTGAAGGAGGGGCCGGTTCCCCGCTTCGGGGCCCGGGGATCGGCCACCTCCGTCTACGTGCTCGACCCGGACGGCAACACGGTCGAGCTGCGCTGGTATCCCCAGGACGCGTGAGACGGGGGCCGGGCCCGCAGCCCGCTGCGGGCCCGGCCCTCTCGCTCCACGGGCCACCCGTGAACCTTTCCGGCCGCTGCGGACAACAGGGGGTGACAGACACACCGACCGACGCACCCTGGAGGCGCAGTGACCGGACCACCTCCGGCCCGCCCGGGCACCTCGGGCGACGGCAGGGACGACGCCGACGTCATCGCCCAGTCCCTCGACGAGCCCGAACTGTTCGCCGGGCTCTACGACCGGCACGCCCCGGACATCCACCGCTACGCCGCCCGCCGCCTCGGGGAGGGCGCGGCGGACGACATCACGGCGGAGACGTTCCTCATCGCGTTCCGTACCCGGGCCCGTTACGACACGGCCCACCGGCTGGCCCGGCCCTGGCTGTACGGCATCGCGGCCAACCTGATCGGCAAGCACCGCCGTAGCGAGGTCCGCGCGCTGAAGGCGCTGGCCCGGACCGGGCACGACCCGGTCGCCGCGTCGTGGAGCGACCGCTCCGACGACCGGGTCGCCGTCCAGGCGCCGCTCGCGGGGGCGCTGGCCTCGCTCTCCCCCGGCGACCGGCACGTCCTCCTGCTCGTCGCCTGGGCGGACCTCGGCTACCAGGAGGTGGCCGAGGCGCTGCGGATCCCGCTGGGCACGGTGAGGTCCCGGCTGAACCGGGCCCGCCGCAAGGTCCGCGAGGCGCTGAGCAGCAACCCCGCGTTCGCATCCGCGCTCGACTCGGCGCTCGACGCATCGCCCCCCACGGCCGGACAGGAGCTGAGCCCGTCATGGACGAAATGACCCGGCTACGGGAGCTGCGCGCCGATGCCCCCGTACCCCACCGCGCCGCCCTGGCCCCCGGCCGCAAGCGGCTGACCGACTCCATCGAGGGCGGGAGCCGCCGCACGTTCCGGCTGCGGGCCGACTGGCGGATCGCCTCGCTCGGCGCGGTGGTGGCGATCACCGCGGCGGCACTCTTCGTCACCCAGATCGTCGACACCTCGGACCCCCGGCAGTCGGGTCCGGCGACCGTGGCGGGCGACCTCGACCTGTCCAGCCCGGCCGGCGCCCTCGGGCAGGCCGCCGACTTCCTGGAGCGGCAGGAGGTCCCTCCGGAGCCGCGGGCGGACCAGTGGATCTATCTCCGGCAGGGAAGCCCTGAGCAGGAGAAGTACTGGAAGGAACTTCCTGCCGAGATCCGGAAGCAGACGAGATGGTCCTACAGTCCGGACTCCTGGATTCCGTACGACGACAAGGCCGCGGAGAACGACACGTCCGACACCGACTACCGGACCGCCCGCGAGTCCTACCGGATCGCCGCGGGACTGCCGGAGGACCCGGATGCGCTCCTCGCGGAGCTGCGGAAGGTCTTTCCCTCCGGTACCGGCCCCGAAAGTGTTCCCGAGACCAAGGACGCCCACAGCTTCCGCGCCCTGACCGCCCTGCTGGAGTCCTACCCGCTGCCGCCGGACGCCCTGGCCCGGATGTACCGGGCGATGGCCACGATCGAGGGCGTCGGCGTGACGGACCACCTGATCCGGGACGCCTTCGGCCGCCAGGTCATCGCCGTGACCCGGGGGTACGACCGGAACACGCGGCGCGAGATCCTCATCGACCCGGTCGACTACAGCTACGCGGGCCGGCGCGAGGTCGTCATCAGGACACACGAGGTCTACGGCCCCGAGGACAGTGACGGGCCCGACCGCACGGTCCTCAAGCGTGGCGACATCCTGAGCAATATCGCGAGGACCGCGGCGGCCGTGGTCGACGCCGAGGGCCAGAAGCCCTGACCGGACGGCTCGCACGAAGCCCGGGCGTGGGCCCGGTGTCCGGCACAGGGGAGCGGACACCGGGCCCACCGCCGTTCCGAGAGGGGCCGCCACCCACGTGACCGACCCCACCCCCCACTCCGTCAAAACTCCCGCAACAATGAAGGGTGATCACTTCGCCCGCACGGAGCCCCCAGCGCCGCACCGAGCATGCGCCGACCCCGTACGTCGACCTCTCGCGCGACGAGTGGAGCGCGCTGCGGGACAAGACGCCGCTGCCGCTGACCGCCGACGAGGTGGAGCGGCTGCGGGGGCTCGGGGACGTCATCGACCTGGACGAGGTGCGGGACGTCTATCTGCCGCTCTCCCGGCTGCTCAACCTGTACGTCCAGGCCACCTCCGGGCTGCGCGGCGCGCTGAACACCTTCCTCGGCGACGCCGGGAACGGGCACGGGGCGCAGCGCGGGACCCCGTTCGTCATAGGGGTCGCGGGCAGTGTCGCCGTCGGCAAGTCCACCAGCGCCCGTATCCTCCAGGCTCTCCTGGCCCGCTGGCCCGAGCACCCGAGGGTCGAGCTGGTGACCACGGACGGGTTCCTGCTGCCGATGAAGGAGCTGCGGGCGCGCGGGCTGACCTCGCGCAAAGGGTTCCCGGAGTCGTACGACCGGCGGGCGCTGACCCGGTTCGTCGCGGACATCAAGGCGGGCAAGGACGAGGTGACCGCGCCCGTCTACTCGCACCTGATCTACGACATCGTCCCCGGCGAACGGCTCACCGTGCGCCGCCCCGACATCCTCATCGTCGAGGGCCTCAACGTCCTCCAGCCCGCCCTGCCCGGCAGCGACGGCCGTACGCGCGTCGGGCTCGCCGACTACTTCGACTTCAGCGTGTACGTGGACGCGCGCGCCGAGGACATCGAGACCTGGTACCTGAACCGCTTCCGCAAGCTGCGCGCCACGGCGTTCCAGGACCCGTCCTCGTACTTCCGCAAGTACACCCAGGTCTCCGAGGAGGAGGCGCTGGACTACGCGCGCACCATGTGGCGGACCATCAACAAGCCGAACCTCCTGGAGAACGTGGCTCCGACGCGCGGCCGTGCCACCCTGGTGCTCCGCAAGGGTCCGGACCACAAGGTCCAGAAGCTGTCCCTGCGCAAGCTCTGACACCTCACCCGGGAGGGCGTGCCGCGTGCTGCACCTGCGTCTGATCGTGCCCGCCGACACCACGGACGAGGTCGTCTCCCTGCTGGGGTCCACCGTCGGCACCGCCCACCTCGTGGTCCTGCCGGGCGCCGCCCGCTCCCCCGCGGGCGACGTGGTGATGTGCGACGTGGCACGCGAGGCCGGCGACGAGCTGATCGAAGAGCTCCGCAGGCTCGGCATCGACAGGACCGGGGCGATCAGCCTCGAAAACCTCGACCTCACCCTCTCCTCGCACGCCGACAAGGCCGAGCACGAGGCCCCGGGCGACAGCGCCGACGCGGTCCTGTGGGAGGAGCTGACGGAGGCGACGCACGAGGAGTCGACGTTCTCCCTCACCTACGTCTCCTTCCTCGCCCTCGCCACCATGCTCGCCGCCTGCGGTGTGATGCTCGACAACGCGGTGCTGATCGTGGGCGCGATGGCGGTCGGCCCGGAGTTCGGGCCGCTGGCCGGGATCTCCACGGCCATCGTGCAGCGCGCCCCGCGCCTGGTCGCCCGCTCGCTGTGGGCGCTGATCGGCGGCTTCGCGCTGGCGATGATCGTCACGGCCGGTTTCGCCTGGCTGCTGGACGCGTTCGGCCTGTTCACCCACGACATGATCGACAGGCCCCGGCCGAACACCGGCTTCATCTGGCACCCGGACTGGATGTCGTTCGTCGTGGCGTTCCTGGCCGGCGCGGCCGGGACCCTCTCCCTCACCTCGGCGAAGTCCGGGGCCCTGATCGGCGTGGCGATCTCCGTGACGACGGTCCCGGCCGCCGCCAACGCGGCCGTCGCGTTCAGCTACGCCGACTACCAGCAGACCGTCGGCTCGGGACAGCAGCTCCTCGCCAACCTCGGCGGAATCGTCCTGGCGGGCACGCTGACACTGCTGCTCCAGAAAGGCCTGTGGAGGATCCGGCGTACGCAGAAGCCCCCGGCGAGCACGCCGGGGGCCTCGGTGGGGGCGTGACGGACCGCTTACGCGGCCGCAGGGCTCAGGGCCTCACCCCAGCGCGGACTTCACCACATCGGCCAGTCGGCCCGCGACGGCGCGCGCCTGCTCGATGTCGGCGGCCTCGACCATGACCCGCACCAGCGGCTCCGTACCCGACTGGCGCAGCAGCACGCGCCCGCTCTCGCCGAGCTCGGCCTCCGCCTCGACGACCGCCGCGGCCAGCTCGGCCGAGGTGTTCACCCGGGTCTTGTCGACGTCGGGGACGTTGATGAGGACCTGGGGCAGACGCTGCATGACCCCGGCCAGCTCGGCGAGGCTCCGGCCGGTGGCGGCGACGCGGGCCGCCAGCATCAGGCCGGTCAGCGTGCCGTCGCCGGTCGTGGCGTGGTCCAGGACGATGACGTGCCCGGACTGCTCGCCGCCCAGCGCGAAGCCCTCGGCCTTCATCGACTCCAGGACGTACCGGTCGCCGACCGCCGTCTGGACGAGCCGGATGCCCTCGCGCTCCATGGCCAGCTTGAAGCCGAGGTTCGACATGACCGTGCCGACCACGGTGTCCTTGCGCAGCTGCCCGGCCTCCCGCATGGCGAGGGCCAGCACGGCGAGGATCTGGTCGCCGTCGACCTCCTCGCCCGCCCCGTCCACGGCCAGGCAGCGGTCGGCGTCGCCGTCGTGCGCGATGCCGAGGTCGGCCCCGTGCTCGACGACGGCGGCGCGCAGCAGCTCCAGATGGGTGGAGCCGCAGCCGTCGTTGATGTTGAGGCCGTCCGGGTCGGCCCCGATGGTGACGACCTCGGCGCCGGCCCGGGCGAACGCGGCGGGCGAGACCCGGGCGGCGGCGCCGTGCGCCTCGTCCAGGACGACCTTCAGGCCGTCGAGCCGGTTGGGGAGGACGCCGACGAGGTGGGCGACGTAACGGTCGAAGCCCTCCGTGTACTCGGTGACCCGGCCGACGCCGGCGCCGGTCGGGCGGTCCCACGGCTCACCGGTGCGGTGCTGCTCGTAGATCGACTCGATCCGGTCCTCCAGCTCGTCGGCGAGCTTGTGGCCGCCGCGCGCGAAGAACTTGATGCCGTTGTCGGGCATCGCGTTGTGGCTGGCGGAGAGCATCACGCCGAGGTCGGCGTCGAGCACGCCGGTGAGGTGGGCGACCGCGGGCGTCGGCAGCACGCCGACGCGCAGCACGTCCACCCCGGCGCTGGCCAGACCCGCCACGACGGCGGCCTCCAGGAACTCTCCGGATGCCCGCGGATCACGTCCGACCACGGCGGTCGGGCGGTGGCCCGCGAAGGTGCCTGCCTCGGCGAGTACGTGCGCCGCCGCGACCGAGAGACCGAGCGCCAGCTCGGCCGTCAGGTCGGCGTTGGCGACACCCCGTACTCCATCCGTACCGAAGAGTCGTCCCACTGGTGTCCTCCGAAGTGCTCCGAAATCACAAACCACTACTGCACAGCAAATGAAACTGAGAAAAACAAACAACGAAAGCGACGAAAAGCCACAAAAGGGCACGTCGGGTGGCATCGTTCACGCCTGGTGCGTCCGGGCCGATGAACGTCTCATGCCGTTATACGCCCGCGAGCGTCGATAAACGAACGCCCCGGCAGCACGGAGTGTGCCGCCGGGGCGAACGTGACAGTCGAGCAGGCGATATTTAGCGCTTGCTGTACTGCGGGGCCTTACGGGCCTTCTTGAGACCGGCCTTCTTGCGCTCGACCGCACGGTCGTCGCGGGAGAGGAAGCCGGCCTTCTTCAGCGTGGCGCGGTTGTTGTCCACGTCCGCCTCGTTCAGCGCGCGGGCCACGCCGAGGCGCAGGGCGCCGGCCTGACCGGAGACGCCGCCACCCGAGATGCGGGCGATGACGTCGTAGCGGCCGTCGAGCTCGAGCACCTTGAAGGGCTCGTTGACTTCCTGCTGGTGCACCTTGTTGGGGAAGTAGTCCTCAAGGGTGCGACCGTTGATCTTCCACTTGCCGGTGCCCGGAACGATCCGGACGCGGGCGATGGCGTTCTTGCGACGGCCCAGGCCGGCGGCGGGCTGCGGGTCACCGAAGCGGCCCGCGAGGGACTCGCTGGTGTACTCGCCCTCGACGGGAACCTCGGACTCGAAGGTGGTGACCTCGGCGAAGGTCTCCTCGCCCTCGGTGCCCACCGTGTCGTCGGCGGTCGTCTCAACTGTGGTCTCGGCCACGATTCTCCTCAGATCTTTCTGTACGTCTTAGGGGGTGGCCGGAACTACTGCGCGACCTGGGTGATCTCGAACGGGACCGGCTGCTGAGCAGCGTGCGGGTGCTGGTCGCCCGCGTAGACCTTGAGCTTCGAGAGCACCTGACGGCCCAGGGTGTTCTTGGGGATCATGCCCTTGATGGCCTTCTCGACGGCCTTCTCGGGGTTCTTCGCCAGCAGCTCGTCGTAGCGCACCGAACGGAGACCGCCCGGGAAGCCCGAGTGGCGGTACGCCATCTTCTGGGTCTTCTTGTTGCCGGACAGGTGCACCTTGTCGGCGTTGATGATGATGACGAAGTCGCCCATGTCCATGTGGGGGGCGTAGATCGCCTTGTGCTTGCCACGGAGGAGGTTGGCAGCCGTGGTGGCCAGACGGCCCAGGACGATGTCCTGAGCGTCGATGATGTGCCACTGGCGAGTGACATCGCCGGGCTTGGGGCTGTACGTACGCACTTCGTAGCCTTCGCTTCTTAGTGGATGAGGTCCAGACAACACATGGCACCCCTGAAGCGATCATGCAGCTGGGGCTCACAGCGCCGGGACGATGCCCGTATGCGAGCCACTGGTAACTGCTCCAGAGAACCTACGTAGGGGCCCTGAGCGCCACGAGGGCGCGGCCGATACGCATAACAAAGAGGAAGCCTACAGTCGACCCCACACGCTGGTCAAAACGCCCTGGAGTCGACCAGCCCGGCCGCACGAGTGCAGCCCGCCGGCGCTTGAGGCGATCCTTTCAGCCCCGCAGGCGTTTGAGGCGCGGGGGCCCGGGGGCAGCACCCCCGCAACGGCGCCGCACGGCACCTCACCGCGACCGCTCAACCCTCCGCTCGTCCCACACCGGCTCCGCCGTCTCCCGCACCACCCCGTCCGACCCGAACACCAGATACCGGTCGAACGACTTCGCGAACCACCGGTCGTGCGTCACGGCCATCACCGTCCCGTCGTACACCTCAAGCCCGTCCTGCAGCGCCTCCGCCGACTCCAGGTCCAGGTTGTCCGTCGGCTCGTCCAGCAGCAGCGCCGTCGTCCCCGCCAGCTCCAGCAGCAGGATCTGGAACCGCGCCTGCTGCCCGCCGGACAGCTTGTCGAACGCCTGGTCCCCCTGCCGCTCCAGCTCGTACCGCCGCAGCACCGACATCGCCCCGCCCCGGTCCTTGGCGTGCTCCGACCAGAGGATGTCGACCAGCGTCTTCCCCAGCAGCTCCGGATGCGCGTGCGTCTGCGCGAAGTGGCCCGGCACGACCCGCGCCCCGAGCTTCCACTCCCCCGTGTGCGCCACCGGCTCCCCCGCCAGCAGCCGCAGGAAGTGCGACTTGCCGGACCCGTTGGAGCCGAGGACCGCGACCCGCTCCCCGTAGAAGATCTCCAGGTCGAACGGTTTCATCAGCCCGGTCAGCTCCAGGCCCTTGCAGGTGACCGCCCGCACCCCGGTCCGCCCGCCGCGCAGCCGCATCTTGATGTCCTGCTCGCGCGGCGGCTCCGGCGGCGGCCCGGCCTCCTCGAACTTCTTGAAGCGGGTCTGCATCGCGTGGTAGCGGTTCGCCATGTCGGGGCTGTTCGCCGCCTGCTGCCGCATCCGCAGGACGAGCGCCTTCAGCCGGGCGTGCTCCTCCTGCCAGCGCCGCAGCAGCTCCTCGAACCGCGCGAACCGCTCCTTGCGGGCGTCGTGGTACGTGGCGAAGCCGCCACCGTGCACCCACACGTCGCTGCCCGCCGGGCTCGGCTCGACGCTGACGATCTTCTCCGCGGCCCGGGACAGCAGCTCCCGGTCGTGGGAGACGAAGAGGACCGTCTTACGGGTCTCCTTCAGCTTCTCCTCCAGCCACCGCTTCCCCGGCACGTCCAGATAGTTGTCCGGCTCGTCCAGCAGCAGCACCTCGTCGGGCCCGCGCAGCAGCGCCTCCAGCACCAGCCGCTTCTGCTCGCCGCCGCTGAGGGTGCGCACCTCGCGCCACTGCGCCTTGTCGTACGGGACCCCCAACGCGGCCGTCGTGCACATGTCCCAGACGGTCTCGGCCTCGTACCCGCGCGCCTCCGCCCAGTCGCTCAGCGCCTGCGCGTACGCCATCTGCGCGGCCTCGTCGTCGACGGTGAGAATGCGCTCCTCGGCAGCGTCGACGGCCTTCGCGGCCTCCCTGATCCGGGGCTGGGCCACGGACACCAGCAGGTCACGTACGGTCCGCTCGTCCCGCACCGAGCCCACGAACTGCGGCATCACGCCGAGCCCGCCGCTCACCGAGACCGTGCCGCCGTGCGGCTGGAGCTCACCGGCGAGGAGGCGCAGCAAGGTCGTCTTGCCCGCCCCGTTCGCCCCGACGAGCGCGACGACGGCTCCGTCGGCCACCCGGAACGAGGCGTCGCCGAGCAGCACCCGCCCGTCCGGAAGGTAGTACTCAAGGTGGCCCGCTTCGAGATGTCCCATACCGAGCATTGTCACGGTCCGCGAACTCCAGGCCCAACCGGTTTACCGCACCCCCTAAACTGCGCGCATGAGCTTTGGGCAAGGGGGGGCCTCCTGGGGGCCCGGGGGCGACGGGACACCGGACTGGGCGGCGCTGGCGGATCAGTCCGCGGCGCGGGCCCGCCGCAGGAGACTGCTGATGATCGGCGGCGGGGCGCTGGCCACCGTCGCGATCGGCGCGATCGTGACCACCGCCGTGGTCACATCGAACGGCGGCGACGCCGGCAAGGGCGACAAGAACGCCGGCCAACTGCCCGCCCCCGCCGACCTCCCCGAGGACACCTCCGCGCCCTCGCCCTCGTTCTCCTCGGTCGCACCGCCGCCCCCGCCGGACCCCAAGGACTTCATATCCAGCGCCGACAAGGACAAGGCGCCGGTGACCGTCGACGGGTTCTTCCCCGGCAAGAAGCTCACCATGGGCGACCGCGTCCACCTCAAGGGCGCGACGAGCAGCTCCGCGAAGTGCGCCACGGGCACTCAGGGCGCCCTCGGCTCCGTCCTCACCAACAACGGCTGCAAGCAGCTCATCCGGGCCACCTACCGCAAGGACGGGGTGGCCGTCACGGTCGGCGTCGCCGTCTTCGACACGGAGGCCCGCGCGAAGAAGGCCGTCGACCAGGCCTCGGGCGGCCTCGCCTCGCTCAGCGGCGGAGGCGTCAACACCTTCTGCCGGGGCGGCACGGTCTGCCTCCGCACGTCCAACTCCTACGGCCGCTACGCCTACTTCACCATCGGCGGCTTCCTCAACGGCAAGCGGGTCACCACCACCGACGAGAACGTCTACGCGGTCAACAAGGACCTGACGAACTTCACCTTCCGTCAGATCCACCGCCGAGGCCAGATCCAGGCCTCCCAGGCCGCCGCCGACCCCAACGGCTGACCGGGGCCCGGGGGTCGGGGATCAGCAGCAGCCCGCCCCCGGCAACGTCCTTACGTTCCGGGCCTCTTCGGCCCGCGCCGCCAGCAAGTCGTCCGCCGGGTACGCCACTTCCTCCAGCGTCAGCCCGTGCGGGCGCACCACGTGCACCCCGGGGTCGCGCACCTTCGCCGCCAGCACCTCGGCGGGCCAGGAGGCGGGCCGCCGCCCGTCGCCGACGAACAGCGCCGCCCCGATCAGCGCCCGCACCATGTTGTGGCAGAACGCGTCCGCCTGCACGGTCGCGGTGAGGACCCCGGACTCCGGGTCCCGTACCCAGCTCAGCTTCTGGAGCGTACGGATGGTCGTCGCACCCTCGCGCTTCTTGCAGTACGCGGCGAAGTCGTGTTCGCCGACCATCAGCGCGGCCGCCTCGTTCATCGCGTCCAGGTCCAACGGCCGGTCGTGCCACAGCACATGACCGCGCGTCAGCGGATCGACCCCACCGGGCCGGTCGCCGACGCGGTAGGCGTACCGCCGCCACAGCGCGGAGAAGCGGGCGTTGAACCCTGCCGGGGCGGGGGCCGCGCGCCAGATCCGTACGTCCAGCGGCAGTCGGCCCGCCAGCCGCCTCAGCAGCTTCTCCTCGTGCTCCGCCCAGACCGACTCCGGCAGATCCACGTGGGCCACCTGGCCACGCGCGTGCACCCCGGCGTCCGTGCGGCCCGCCACCGTCAGGTCGTACGTCACCGACGAGCGGGTCACGGTCCGCAGCGCGTCCTCGATCTCGCCCTGCACCGTGCGCCGGCTGGTCTGCTTCGCCCAGCCGGAGAAGTCCTTGCCGTCGTAGGACAGGTCCAGTCGTACCCGTACGAAACCGGGCTCGGCCTCGTCACTCACCGCGTCTCCCTCTCCACACCCTGGTCAGCGAAACGGGCCCGCACCGCCCCGAAGGGTGATGCGGGCCCGTCCCGTGGTCGCTAGAACGCTCAGGCGTCCTTGGACTCAGCGTCGTCGGCCGGCTTGGCGTCCTCGACGGACTCGGCCGCGGGGGCCTCGTCCTTCTTGAGGGCGTCTTCCTTGACCGCACGCTTCGTGGCGGCCTCGGCCTCACCGGTGGCCTGCTGGGCCACGGTCAGCGCCTCGACCAGCTCGATGACCGCCATCGGGGCGTTGTCGCCACGACGGTTGCCGATCTTGGTGATACGGGTGTAACCACCGGGGCGGTTCTCGTACCGGGGAGCGATCTCGGTGAAGAGCGTGTGGACGACGCTCTTGTCCGTGATCGTCTGGAGCACCAGGCGACGGTTGTGGATGTCGCCCTTCTTCGCCTTGGTGACGAGGCGCTCGGCGACGGGGCGCAGGCGGCGAGCCTTGGCCTCGGTCGTCGTGATGCGGCCGTGCTCGAACAGCGACTTCGCCAGGTTGGCGAGGAGCAGACGCTCGTGCGCGGCGCTGCCGCCCAGACGGGCACCCTTGGCGGGACGCGGCATGGTGATTCTCCTTGTGTGCTGCACCGGCCGTATCAGGTACCGGTGTCAGTTCCCGCGAGGCGGTCGCCTCACGGAAGTCTTCGGACGTGAGCCACATTCAAGCCCGCCCGACGTTCGCGCCGGACACAGGCCAGATTCAAGCCCGTCCGGCGATTGAGGCCAAAGCCTCAGCCCCGGCCCGGGGCACCCTCACATCAGGGCACCCCGGCCGGGAGGCGACTCAGTACTGCTCGGTCTCCACGAAACCCGCATCCGCGTCGTCGTCGGCGCCGAAGGCGTCCGCCGCGGCGGTCGGGTCGAAGCCGGGAGGCGAGTCCTTCAGCGCGAGGCCCATACCGGCCAGCTTCGCCTTGACCTCGTCGATCGACTTCGCACCGAAGTTGCGGATGTCGAGCAGGTCCGCCTCGGAACGGGCCACGAGCTCACCCACGGAGTGGATGCCCTCGCGCTTGAGGCAGTTGTACGAACGGACCGTGAGCTCCAGCTCCTCGATCGGCAGAGCCAGATCGGCGGCGAGAGCGGCGTCCGTCGGGGACGGGCCCATGTCGATGCCCTCGGCGTCGATGTTGAGCTCGCGCGCCAGACCGAACAGCTCGACCAGGGTCTTACCGGCCGACGCCATGGCGTCACGGGGACGCATGGCCTGCTTGGTCTCGACGTCGACGATCAGCTTGTCGAAGTCGGTGCGCTGCTCGACACGGGTCGCCTCGACCTTGTACGTGACCTTGAGCACCGGCGAGTAGATGGAGTCGACCGGGATACGGCCGATCTCCTGGCCGACCTGCTTGTTCTGGACGGCGGAGACGTAGCCGCGACCGCGCTCGACGGTCAGCTCCATCTCCAGCTTGCCCTTGCCGTTGAGCGTGGCGAGAACGAGGTCGGGGTTGTGCACCTCGACACCGGCCGGGGGCGCGATGTCGGCGGCGGTGACCAGACCCGGGCCCTGCTTGCGCAGGTACATCACGACCGGCTCGTCGTGCTCCGAGGAGACGACCAGCTGCTTGATGTTGAGGATGAGGTCGGTGACGTCCTCCTTGACACCCGGCACGGTGGTGAACTCGTGCAGGACACCGTCGATCCGGATGCTGGTGACAGCGGCACCGGGGATCGAGGAGAGGAGCGTGCGGCGGAGGGAGTTGCCGAGGGTGTAGCCGAAGCCCGGCTCCAGCGGCTCGATCACGAACCGGGAGCGGAACTCGTCGACGACCTCTTCGGTCAGCGACGGACGCTGAGCGATAAGCATGCGGTGATCCTTCAGTCGTGGGCACCCACTATTTGATGCCCGACAGATGTAACAAGGGTACGGGCGGTACGCCCCGTAAGAGGTGTACCGCCCGGACCCGGCGCTACTGACGCACGGCCGTCACCGGCCGTAGCGGGTCAGACGCGACGACGCTTCGGCGGACGGCAGCCGTTGTGCGGCGTCGGGGTGACGTCCTGGATCGAACCGACCTCCAGGCCGGTGGCCTGGAGCGAGCGGATCGCGGTCTCACGGCCGGAGCCGGGACCCTTGACGAAGACGTCGACCTTGCGCATGCCGTGCTCCTGCGCGCGGCGGGCGGCCGACTCGGCGGCCATCTGCGCGGCGAAGGGGGTGGACTTGCGCGAGCCCTTGAAGCCGACGTGGCCGGCGGAGGCCCAGGAGATCACGTTGCCCGAGGGGTCCGTGATCGAGACGATGGTGTTGTTGAACGTGCTCTTGATGTGCGCGTGGCCGTGAGCGACGTTCTTCTTTTCCTTGCGACGCACCTTCTTGGCTGCGCCCTGACGACCCTTGGGGGGCATGTCTTGACTCCAGATGGAGAGGGGAGGTGATCGGTCCTACAGCGAAGACCGCTGGTTGCTGCGGGTCCCGGGAGAACCGGAGGTCCGCAGTGCGTCCGCTGAGGACTACTTCTTGCCCGGCTTCTTCTTACCGGCGATGGCGCGACGCGGGCCCTTGCGGGTACGCGCGTTCGTGCTGGTGCGCTGACCGTGGACGGGCAGGCCACGACGGTGGCGGATGCCCTGGTAGCAGCCGATCTCGACCTTGCGGCGGATGTTCGCCTGGACCTCGCGGCGGAGGTCACCCTCGGTGCGGAGGTTGGCGTCCACGTGCTCGCGGATCTTGACGAGGTCTTCCTCGGCCAGGTCGCGAACGCGGGTGTTCGGGTTCACGCCGGTGGCGGCGAGGATCTCCTTGGACCGGGTGCGCCCGATACCGAAGACGTAGGTGAGGGCAACCTCCACGCGCTTTTCGCGCGGGATGTCAACACCTGAAACGCGTGCCATTCAATGGCTCCAGTTGTTAGATCGGGGGTCTTCCGCAGTTCCACTCCCGACCGCCGACCGCTCACGAGGAGCAGTGGTACGTCCGGGTCCCCGGCCCCCGCCGGAGGTGTCGTCAGCCGTGGCTTGGACGGGTACTGCGTATGTACGTATTACGTGCGTCGCGCGAAGAACTGCGAGATGCAGGCGGTCGTGCGTCAGCCCTGGCGCTGCTTGTGGCGCAGGTTGTCGCAGATGACCATGACCCGACCGTGACGGCGGATCACCTTGCACTTGTCGCAGATCTTCTTGACGCTCGGCTTGACCTTCATGGGATGTCAGGTTCTCCGGGTCAGTGCCATCACCCGCCGAAACGGGGTGGGGGCAAGATCTACTTGTAGCGGTAGACGATCCGGCCACGCGTCAGGTCGTACGGAGAGAGCTCCACCACAACCCGGTCATCGGGGAGGATACGGATGTAGTGCATCCGCATCTTGCCGCTGATGTGCGCCAGGACCTTGTGACCGTTCTGGAGCTCCACCTTGAACATTGCGTTCGGGAGGGACTCGATCACGGTGCCCTCAATCTCGATGGCACCTTGCTTCTTGGCCACGCTTCGCCTTTCGAATCGGCTACCTTGATCGGCTCCCGCCATCCGGTACCCGCCATGCGATTGCATGTGGACACACGGATGCACCAGAGCCGACGAGTCAGTCTACGTCAGCGGACCCCAAAAGACGAATCCGTCAAGTTTGCCCACTCCCGGTGATCCTTAGACCTGCCGGAAGGGTTGCGTCAGCCCAGGGGGTCGGGCGCCGCCTCGATCCCGTACTGCGCGAGCCTCGCCTTGCCGCAGTCCGGGGCGGTCAGGACCAGCGGGCCCTGTTCGGTCAGCGCGATGGAGTGCTCCCAGTGCGAGGACCAGGTGCCGTCCGTCGTGATGACCGTCCAGTCGTCGGCGAGGGTCTCCGTCCGCGCCGTGCCGAGCGAGACCATGGGCTCGATCGCCAGGCAGACGCCGGGGACCAGCTTGATGCCCTTGCCGCGCTTGCGGGAGACGTAGTTCAGCAGATGCGGGTCCATGTGCATCTCGGTGCCGATGCCGTGGCCGCCGAAGTCCTCGATGATCCCGTACTTCCCGGTCGCCGGGCGGGGCTGGCGGCGGATGTAGGTCTCGATGGCCCGGGAGATGTCGACGAGCCGGTTGTTCACCTTCATCGCGGCGATCCCGGCCCACATCGACTCCTCGGTCACCCGGGAGAGCTCGACCAGCTCCGGAGCGTGACCGGTACCCACGAAGGCGGTGTAGGCCGCGTCACCGTGCCAGCCGTCCACGATCGCGCCGGCGTCGATGGAGATGATGTCGCCGTCCTTCAGGACCGTCTTCTCGTCCGGGATGCCGTGGACGACGACCTCGTTGACCGAGGTGCAGATGGTCGCGGGGAACCCGCCGTACCCGAGGAAGTTCGACTTCGCGCCGTGGTCGGCGATCACCTTGCGGGCGACCTGGTCCAGGTCGTGCGTGGTGGCCCCGGGGACGGCCGCCTCACGGGTGGCGGCGTGAATGGCAGCGACCACCAGGCCCGCCTCGCGCATCTTCGCGATCTGCTCGGGGGTCTTGATCTGCACCATTGCTCGGCGCCTCTCTGCATCGACGGTGACGGGTACGGCTCGGCGTGTTCAACGATACGGGGGCAAGCAGTCGGCCGCGGCGCCCAGAGGCGCCGCGGCCGGCTTGCACAGCGGGTGATACGGGGTGACGCTCAGCCCTTGTCGGCGGGCTTCAGCGCGTCCATGGCACGGGCGGTCACGTCCGCGACCTCGCCGAGCGCCGAGATGGTCACCACCAGGTCCTGGGCCCGGTAGTAGTCGATGATCGGCTCGGTCTGCGTGTGGTAGACCTCCAGCCGGGTACGGACCGTCTCCTCGCTGTCGTCGTGGCGCTGGTACAGCTCGCCGCCGCAGACGTCGCAGACGCCCTCGGTCTTCGGCGGGCTGTACGACAGGTGGAAGACGTGCGAACTGTCCTTGCGGCAGACGCGGCGACCCGCGATCCGCTTCACGACCTCGTCCTCGGGAACCTCGAGGTCGAGAACCGCGTCGAGCTTCACGCCCTCGTCCTTGAGCATCACGTCAAGGGCTTCGGCCTGGCCCACGTTCCGCGGGAAGCCGTCCAGCAGGAAGCCGTTCACGGCGTCCGACTGGGACATGCGGTCCTTGGCCATCCCGATGGTGACTTCGTCCGGCACCAGCTGACCCGCGTCGATGTAGGCGCGGGCCTGCTTGCCAAGGTCGGTGCCCTGGCTCATGTTGGCGCGGAAGAGGTCACCCGTGGAGATGTGCGGAATCGACAGGTTTTGGGCAAGGTACGCAGCCTGCGTTCCCTTGCCGGCACCCGGAGGCCCGACGAGGACGATGCGCATCAGCGGAGGAACCCTTCGTAATTGCGCTGCTGGAGCTGACTCTCGATCTGCTTCACGGTTTCCAGACCCACACCCACGATGATGAGGATGCTCGTCCCGCCGAACGGGAAGTTCGCGTTCGCACCGCCGAAGCCCGCCAACGCCATCGTCGGCACAAGAGCGATCAGGGCCAGGTACAGCGAGCCTGGCCAAGTGATCCGGTTGAGCACGTAGCTCAGGTATTCGGCAGTAGGACGACCTGCGCGGATACCCGGGATGAAGCCACCATACTTCTTCATGTTGTCGGCGACCTCGTCGGGGTTGAACGAGATGGCCACATAGAAGAACGCGAAGAAGACGATCAGCAGGAAGTACGCCACCATGTAGTACGGCTCGTTCTGCTCCACGAAGTTGTCCGTGATCCAGGTCGCCCAGCCCGCGTTGGAGCCGGAGAACTGGACGATCAACGCCGGGATGTAGAGCAGCGACGAGGCGAAGATGACGGGAATCACACCCGCCTGGTTCACCTTCAGCGGGATGTACGTGGACGTACCGCCGTAGGAACGGCGTCCGATCATGCGCTTCGCGTACTGCACCGGGATGCGGCGCTGGGCCTGCTCGACGAAGACGACGAGGCCGACCATCACGAAGCCGATGAGGATGACGGTGCCGAACTCGATCCAGCCGTCGGCCAGCTTGCCGCTCTCCTTGATGGCCCACAGGGCGCCGGGGAACGTGGCGGCGATCGAGATGAACATGAGGATCGACATGCCGTTGCCGATGCCCCGGTCGGTGATCAGCTCACCGAGCCACATGACGGCGGCCGTGCCCGCGGTCATCGTGATGACCATGATGATCGTGGTGAAGACCGACTTGTCCGCGACGATCTGGTCGCCCACGGTGCAGTTCTGGAAGAGCGCGCCGCTGCGGGCGGTGGCGACGAGGCCGGTGCCCTGGAGGACGGCCAGCGCGACCGTCAGATAACGCGTGTACTGCGTGATCTTCGCCGTGCCGGACTGCCCCTCCTTCTTCAGGGCTTCCAGGCGCGGGATCACGACGGTCAGCAGCTGCAGAATGATGCTGGCCGTGATGTACGGCATGATGCCGAGCGCGAAGATGGTGATCTGCAGCAGGGCGCCACCGCTGAACATCTGCATCAGACCGAGGAGACCACCCGAGTCGGCCTGGTCGATGCACTGCTGCACCTTCGTGTAGTCGACGCCGGGGGCCGGGATGTGCGCCCCGAGCCGGTAGATCACGATGATGCCGAGCGTGAAGAGCAGCTTCTTGCGCAGGTCGGGCGTCTTGAACGCTCGGGCGAACGCGGTGAACACGGTGCCTCCTGCGACCCCCGCGCTATGCGTCAGAGGCGACGGGTCTGGATGGGACTGGATGGGATCGGATACAAGGCAGCCCTACATCGTAAGGAGGCCACAAAAGATGAACGGCGCTACCCTACCCGGCCCGGGACTGAGCAGGAAACACGCACCGCACACCGCTGCACGGCCCGCCTCCCGGCCCGCGCCGCGAAAGACCGGCCAAGCCACACCATTTGGGACGTGAACGCCCCTCCGCTCCCCCACCGCCGGTGCGGTGGACACCCGTTCAACCTTTCCCGAGCCTTTACGGTTCCCGTATATCGCACCGAAATGGTCTCGGGCACGAAAAAAGCCTGGCCGGCCACCTCCGAGGAGGCAGCCGGCCAGGCTCAGTTCTGTCCCGCGGCTCAGACGAGCTCGGTGACCGTACCGCCGGCGGCGGTGATCTTCTCCTTGGCGGAGCCGGAGACGGCGTCAACCGAAACCTGCAGCGCCACGGAGATCTCGCCCTGTCCGAGGACCTTGACGAGGTGGTTGTTGCGCACGGCACCCTTGGCGACCAGGTCGGCCACCGTGACCTCTCCACCCTCGGGGTAGAGCGTCGCGAGCTTGTCCAGGTTCACGACCTGGTACTCCGTGCGGAACGGGTTCTTGAAGCCCTTGAGCTTCGGGAGACGCATGTGGAGGGGCATCTGGCCACCCTCGAAGCGCTCCGGAACCTGGTAACGGGCCTTCGTACCCTTGGTACCACGGCCTGCGGTCTTACCCTTGGACGCCTCACCACGACCCACACGGGTCTTGGCGGTCTTGGCGCCCGGGGCAGGCCGGAGGTTGTGGGCCTTCAGCGGGCTGTTCTCCGCCATGTCAGTCAACCTCCTCAACCGTCACGAGGTGGCGGACGGTCTGCACCATTCCGCGGAACTCGGGGCGGTCCTCCTTGACAACCGAGTCGTTCAGGCGCTTGAGCCCGAGCGAACGCAGGGTGTCGCGGTGGTTCTGCTTGCTGCCGATGTACGACTTCGTCTGCGTGATCTTGAGGCGAGCCATTACGCACCCGCTCCCGCACGCGCACGAAGCAGAGCCGCGGGGGCGACGTCCTCGAGGGGCAGACCGCGGCGGGCCGCGATCTCCTCGGGACGCTGCAGGCCCTTCAGGGCCTCCACGGTCGCGTGCACAATGTTGATCGCGTTGGACGAGCCAAGCGACTTCGACAGGATGTCGTGAACGCCGGCGCACTCGAGCACGGCACGCACCGGGCCACCGGCGATAACACCGGTACCGGGGGAAGCCGGCTTGAGCAGGACGACGCCCGCTGCCTTCTCGCCCGTGATCGGGTGAGGGATGGTGCCCTGGATGCGGGGGACCTTGAAGAAGTTCTTCTTGGCCTCTTCGACACCCTTGGCGATGGCCGCGGGAACTTCCTTGGCCTTGCCGTATCCGACACCGACCGTGCCGTCACCGTCGCCCACCACGACCAGCGCGGTAAAGCTGAAGCGACGACCACCCTTCACAACCTTGGCGACGCGGTTGATCGCGACGACGCGCTCGACGTACGCGGTCTTCTCGGCGGCGCTGGCGCCACCGTCACGGCCCTTCCGGTCCCGCCGCTCGCCGCCACCGGCACCGCTGCCGCGGCGCTGGGGTCCAGCCATGGGAATTACCTCTCTCTGTTACGTCCGCTGTGCGTAGGAACCGGGGCTTAGAACTTCAGCCCGGCTTCACGGGCGGCGTCAGCCAGAGCGGCAATCCGCCCGGCGTACTGGTTACCACCGCGGTCAAACACGACGGCCTCGACGCCTGCAGCCTTGGCACGCTCGGCGACCAGGGCGCCGACCTGCTTGGCCTGGGCGCTCTTGTCGCCCTCGCCACCACGGACCGAGGTGTCCAGGGTCGACGCCGACGCGAGCGTGTGGCCCGCGATGTCGTCGATGATCTGGGCCACGATGTGGCGGTTGGAACGCGTCACGACCAAGCGGGGACGCTCCGGCGAACCGGAGATGTGCTTGCGGACGCGGATGTGGCGCCGCTTGCGAGCAGCGCGCTTGTACGCGTCGCCCTTGGCGATCTTCACACCGTATGCCATGGCTACTTACCAGCCTTTCCGACCTTGCGGCGGATGACCTCGCCCGCGTACTTGACGCCCTTGGCCTTGTACGGGTCGGGCTTCCGCAGCTTGCGGATGTTGGCGGCCACCTCGCCGACCTTCTGCTTGTCGATGCCCTCGACGCTGAGCTTCGTGGGCGACTCGACCTTGAAGGTGATGCCTTCCGGCGCCTCGATGAGGATCGGGTGGCTGTAGCCCAGGGCGAACTCCAGGTTGGAGCCCTTCGCCTGGACGCGGTAACCGACACCGCTGATCTCGAGCGCCTTGGAGTAACCCGCGGTCACGCCGGTGATCATGTTCGCCACCAGCGTGCGGGACAGGCCGTGGAGGGCCTTGTTCTGACGCTCGTCGTTCGGGCGGGTGACGTTCAGAACGCCGTCCTCGCCCTTGGAGACCTCGATCGGCGCGGCGACGGTGTGCGTGAGGGAACCCTTGGGGCCCTTCACCGCGACCGTACGGCCATCGATGGTGACGTCCACACCGGCGGGAACCTGGATGGGGAGCTTGCCGATTCGCGACATGAGCTTTCCTTCCTTTCCCGACTACCAGACGTAGGCGAGGACTTCCCCACCTACGCCCTTCTTGCCTGCCTGCTGGCCGGTCAGGAGACCGTGGGACGTGGAGATGATCGCCACGCCCAGGCCACCGAGGACCTTCGGCAGGTTGGTGGACTTTGCGTAAACACGCAGACCCGGCTTCGAGATGCGCTTGATGCCGGCAATCGAACGCTCGCGGTTCGGGCCGAACTTCAGCTCCAGGACGAGGTTCTTGCCGACCTCGGCGTCCTCGACCTTCCAGCCGGTGATGAAGCCCTCCTGCTGGAGGATCTCCGCGATGTGCGACTTGATCTTGCTGTGCGGCATCACGACGGAGTCGTGGTACGCCGAGTTCGCGTTACGCAGACGCGTGAGCATGTCTGCGATGGGATCAGTCATGGTCATGAATTGGCCTTCGGCCTCTCTCGCCGGGGTTTCCTGTATGCGCCATCCCTCTCCCCACTCACTGGCGGGACGGGTGCGGTGCGGGGACCTACGGCGTAGTAAGTCGGTCTTGGGCGGCAGGCGCCCAACCCTTCAAGCCTACGGCATGAAAGGTGGGGCTCCTGCCGACCAGATGCTTACCGAGAGTCTCCGGGAACTTCCAACGCCCAGGGGGCGAAGGAGAGTTACCAGGAGCTCTTGGTCACGCCCGGCAGCTCGCCACGGTGAGCCATCTCACGAAGGCACACGCGGCACAGGCCGAACTTGCGGTAGACGGAGTGGGGCCGGCCGCAGCGCTGGCAGCGGGTGTACCCGCGGACGCCGAACTTCGGCTTACGGGCGGCCTTAGCGATCAGAGCCTTCTTCGCCACGGTCAGTTCTCCTTGAACGGGAAGCCGAGGTGACGAAGCAGGGCACGACCCTCGTCGTCGTTGGTCGCCGTGGTGACCACGGTGATGTCCATGCCCCGGACCCGGTCGATCTTGTCCTGGTCGATCTCGTGGAACATGACCTGCTCCGTGAGACCGAAGGTGTAGTTGCCACGGCCGTCGAACTGCTTCGGCGACAGGCCACGGAAGTCACGGATACGCGGAAGCGCGAGCGACAGCGTACGGTCCAGGAACTCCCACATCCGGTCACCGCGGAGGGTGACGTGGCAGCCGATCGGCTGGCCCTCGCGCAGCTTGAACTGCGCGATGGACTTGCGGGCCTTCGTGACGGCCGGCTTCTGGCCGGTGATCGTGGTGAGGTCGCGAACGGCCCCGTCGATCAGCTTGGAGTCGCGGGCGGCGTCGCCCACACCCATGTTGACCACGATCTTGACCAGACCGGGAACCTGCATGACGTTCTCGTACGAGAACTCCTCACGCAGCTTGCCGGCGATTTCCTCGCGGTAGCGCGTCTTGAGACGCGGCGCAGTGGTGGCAGTCATCAGATGTCCTCACCGGTCCGCTTGGCAACGCGGATCTTGTTGCCCTCGTCGTCAAAGCGGTAGCCGACGCGAGTGACAACCTTGTTGCCGTCCTTCTCCACGACCAGCTGAACGTTGCTGACGTGGATCGGAGCCTCGGTGGTCACAATGCCACCCGTCTGCGAACCGCGAGCCGTCTGACCGGCCTTGGTGTGCTTCTTGACCCGGTTGACACCCTCGACGAGGACGCGGTCCTGAGCGGGGTAGGCCACGATGACCTTGCCCTGCTTGCCCTTGTCCTTACCGGTGATGACCTGGACCAGGTCGCCCTTCTTGATCTTCATGCTTACAGCACCTCCGGCGCGAGCGAGATGATCTTCATGAACTTCTTCTCGCGCAGCTCCCGGCCCACGGGGCCGAAGATGCGGGTGCCGCGGGGGTCGCCGTCGTTCTTCAGAATGACGGCGGCGTTCTCGTCGAAGCGGATGTACGAGCCATCCTGACGACGACGCTCCTTGACGGTGCGAACGATGACGGCCTTGACGACGTCACCCTTCTTCACGTTGCCACCGGGGATCGCGTCCTTGACGGTGGCGACGATGACGTCACCGATACCCGCGTAGCGGCGACCCGAGCCACCGAGAACACGAATGGTGAGAATTTCCTTCGCACCCGTGTTGTCGGCGACGCGCAGTCGCGACTCCTGCTGGATCACGTCTATCTCCTGATCGTCTGCCGGTTCCCGGCGGGGAGCCGCGTAAGTGACTTACGCGGCTCCCTCACCGAGCCTGGCGGAACTGACCTGAGGGAAACCCCTCAGGAATTACTTGGCCTTCTCGAGGATCTCGACGATGCGCCAGCGCTTCGAGGCGGACAGCGGACGCGTCTCCATGATGAGGACGCGGTCGCCGACGCCGGCGGAGTTCTGCTCGTCGTGGGCCTTGAGCTTGTTCGTACGGCGGATGACCTTGCCGTACAGCGCGTGCTTCACACGGTCCTCGACAGCGACGACGACGGTCTTGTCCATCTTGTCGCTGACGACCAGACCCTCACGGGTCTTGCGGAAACCGCGCTCGGTGTTCGTCTCAGTCACAGTCTTCTCGCTCATCAGGCGCTCTCCACCGTCTCGATGCCCAGCTCGCGCTCACGCATCAGGGTGTAGATCCGGGCGATGTCCTTACGGACGGACTTGAGCCGGCCGTGGTTCTCGAGCTGGCCCGTCGCCGCCTGGAAGCGGAGGTTGAACAGCTCTTCCTTGGCTTCGCGGAGCTTGTTGAGGAGCTCCTCGTCGCCCAGCTCGCGCAGCTCGGACGCCTTGGTACCGGCCGACATCACGACTCACCTGCCTCGCGCCGAACGATCCGGCACTTCATCGGAAGCTTGTGAGCAGCGCGGGTGAGCGCCTCACGAGCAATCTTCTCGTTCGGGTAGGACAGCTCGAACATCACCCGACCGGGCTTGACGTTCGCGATCCACCACTCGGGAGAACCCTTACCGGAACCCATGCGGGTCTCGGCAGGCTTCTTCGTCAGGGGACGGTCCGGGTAGATGTTGATCCAGACCTTGCCGCCACGCTTGATGTGACGGGTCATCGCGATACGAGCGGACTCGATCTGACGGTTCGTCACGTACGCCGGGGTCAGCGCCTGGATGCCGTACTCGCCGAACGCAACCTGCGTGCCACCCTTGGACATACCGCTGCGCTTCGGGTGGTGCTGCTTGCGGTGCTTGACCCTACGGGGGATCAGCATTTCGGTCAGGCCTCCGTTCCGGTGCTCTCAGCAGCCGGAGCAGCGGCGGCGTCGGCCTTGGGGGCCTCGGCTGCCGGCGACTGCTGCGGCTTACGGCCGCGACCGCCACGCTCGCCACCACGGCCACCGCGGCCGGCCGGGCGGTCAGCGCCGCCACGAGCCGGACGGTTACCGGCGCGGGCCGCGGCGTTCTCGGCGCGAACCTCGGCGATGTTCTTGACGTCGCCCTTGTAGATCCAGACCTTCACGCCGATGCGGCCGAAGGTCGTCTTGGCCTCGAAGAAGCCGTAGTCGACGTTCGCACGGAGGGTGTGCAGGGGCACGCGGCCCTCGCGGTAGAACTCCGAGCGGGACATCTCGGCGCCGCCGAGGCGACCGCCGCACTGGATCTTGATGCCCTTGGCGCCGGCCTTCATCGAGGACTGCATGCTCTTACGCATGGCCCGACGGAAGGAGACGCGGGAGGAGAGCTGCTCGGCGACGGCCTGGGCCACCAGCTGAGCGTCCACCTCGGGGTTCTTGACCTCGAGGATGTTCAGCTGGACCTGCTTGCCGGTCAGCTTCTCCAGCTCGCCGCGGATGCGATCGGCCTCGGCGCCACGGCGACCGATGACGATGCCCGGGCGGGCGGTGTGGATGTCAACGCGGACGCGGTCGCGGGTGCGCTCGATCTCGACCTTCGAGATGCCGGCCCGCTCCATGCCCTTCGTCATCATGCGACGAATGGCGACGTCTTCCTTGACGTAGTCCTTGTACAGCTTGTCGGCGTACCAGCGGGACTTGAAGTCCGTGGTGATGCCGAGCCGGAACCCGTGCGGGTTTACCTTCTGGCCCATTACCGGGTTCCTTCCTTGCTGCTGACGACCACGGTGATGTGGCTGGTCCGCTTACGGATCCGGTAGGCACGGCCCTGAGCACGCGGACGGAACCGCTTCAGGGTCGGGCCCTCGTCCACGTACGCCTCGCTGATGACCAGCGAAGAGGCGTCGGTGTGGTCGTAGTTGTGTGCAGCGTTGGCGATGGCGCTGTCCAGCACCTTGCCAACCGGCACGCTCGCGGCCTGCGGGGCGAAACGCAGGACCGCCTGAGCCTCCGTGGCATCCATGCCACGGATGAGGTCCACCACGCGGCGGGCCTTCATGGGCGTGACGCGGATGTACCGCGCCTGGGCCCTGGCTTCCATGGTTGTCCCTTCGGTGTAAGTCATAGTCGTTTCCACCCCGCGCTTAGCGGCGCTTCGACTTCCGGTCGTCCTTGACGTGGCCGCGGAAGGTGCGAGTCGGCGAGAACTCGCCGAGCTTGTGGCCGACCATCGACTCGGTGACGAACACCGGGACGTGGATCTTGCCGTTGTGCACCGCGATGGTGTGACCCAGCATGGCCGGGACGATCATCGAGCGACGGGACCAGGTCTTGATGACGTTCTTGGTGCCTGCCTCGTTCTGTACGTCCACCTTCTTGATGAGGTGTCCGTCGACGAAGGGCCCCTTCTTGAGACTGCGCGGCATCTAAACCCGCTCCTAGCGCTTCTTGTTCGTCTTGCGGCGGCGGACGATGTACTTGTTGCTCGCCTTCTTGGGAGAACGAGTACGACCCTCCTTCTGACCCCACGGCGAGACCGGGTGACGACCACCGGAGGTCTTGCCTTCACCACCACCGTGCGGGTGGTCAACCGGGTTCATCGCGACACCGCGGACGGTCGGGCGGACGCCCTTCCAGCGCATGCGGCCGGCCTTGCCCCAGTTGATGTTCGACTGCTCGGCGTTGCCGACCTCACCGATCGTCGCGCGGCAGCGCGCGTCGACCAGGCGGATCTCACCCGACGGCATACGAAGGTGGGCCATGGTGCCCTCCTTCGCCAGCAGCTGCACGGAGGCACCCGCGGAACGGGCGAACTTCGCGCCGCCGCCGGGCCGCAGCTCGATGGCGTGGATGGTCGTACCGACCGGGATGTTGCGCAGCGCCAGGTTGTTACCGGGCTTGATGTCGGCGGTCGGACCGTTCTCGACACGGTCGCCCTGCGACAGGCCACGGGGAGCGACGATGTAACGCTTCTCGCCGTCCGCGTAGTGCAGCAGCGCGATGCGCGCGGTGCGGTTCGGGTCGTACTCGATGTGCGCGACCTTGGCCGGCACGCCGTCCTTGTCGTGACGACGGAAGTCGATCACGCGGTAGGCGCGCTTGTGGCCACCACCCTGGTGGCGAACGGTCACACGACCGGCGTTGTTACGGCCGCCCTTGCTGTGCAGGGGGCGGACCAGCGACTTCTCCGGCGTGGACCGCGTGATCTCGACAAAGTCGGCGACGCTGGAGCCACGACGGCCCGGGGTCGTCGGCTTGTACTTGCGGATACCCATTTCTCAGTCCTCGTCCGATTCCGGACGACTCGAACTCCGTTAGGAGGTCGGGCCGCCGAAGATGTCGATACGGTCGCCCTCGGCGAGGGTCACGATGGCGCGCTTCGTGTCGGCGCGCTTGCCGAAACCGGTGCGGGTGCGCTTGCGCTTGCCCTGCCGGTTGATCGTGTTGACCCCGGTGACCTTGACCGAGAAGACCGCCTCGACGGCCTGCTTGATCTGGGTCTTGTTGGAGCCGGGCGCGACGATGAACGTGTACTTGTTCTCGTCGAGCAGCGCGTAGCTCTTCTCGGAGACCACGGGCTTGACGAGAACGTCACGCGGGTCCGAGTACGTCTTGCTGGTAACGGTCGCCTCGCTCATCAGGCGTCGCTCCCTTCGGTCTCAGCGGTCTGGGGGCCAGACACGAAGGACTCGAAAGCGGCCTGGGTGAAGACCACGTCGTCAGAGACGATCACGTCGTACGTGTTGAGCTGGCCCGGCTCCAGGATGTGCACCTGGGGCAGGTTGCGCGCGGACAGCCACGCGGCCTCGTCGGCGCGGTCGACGACCAGGAGCAGGTTCTGGCGCTCCGAGATCTTGCCGAGCAGCGACTTGGCGGCCTTCGTGGAGGCGGCACCCTCGACCACGCCGGTGACGACGTGGATACGGGAGTGACGGGCCCGGTCCGAGAGGGCACCGCGCAGGGCGGCGGCCTTCATCTTCTTCGGGGTCCGCTGCGAGTAGTCACGCGGCTGCGGGCCGTGGACGACGCCACCACCGGCGAACTGCGGGGCGCGGGTCGAACCCTGACGGGCGCGGCCGGTGCCCTTCTGACGGTAAGGCTTCTTACCACCACCGCGGACTTCACCGCGGCGCTTGGTCTTGTGCGTGCCCTGACGGGCAGCCGCCAGCTGAGCGACAACGACCTGGTGGATCAGCGGAACGCTGGTCTTCGCGTCGAAGATCTCCGCGGGGAGCTCGACGGTACCGGCCTTGTCGCCTGCCGGCGAAAGGATGTCAATGGTGCTCATTACCTCAAGCCCCCTTGGCCGCGGTACGGACCAGGACGAGGCCGCCGTTCGGACCGGGGACCGCGCCCTTGATGAGGAGCAGACCCTTCTCCGCGTCAACCGCGTGGATGGTCAGGTTCTGGGTGGTGACGCGCTCGTTACCCATGCGGCCCGCCATGCGCATGCCCTTGAAGACACGCCCAGGGGTGGCGCAGCCACCGATGGAACCGGGGGAACGGTGCTTGCGCTGGGTGCCGTGCCCGGCGCCGAGGCCCTTGAAGTTGTGACGCTTCATGACACCGGCGAAGCCCTTGCCCTTGCTCTTGCCCGTGACGTCAACCTTGACGCCGGACTCGAACACAGCGGCGGTGACCTCCTGGCCCAGCGTGTACTCGCTGGCGTCAGGGGTGCGGAGCTCGACCAGGTGGCGGCGCGGGGTGACGTCGGCCTTGGCGAAGTGACCCTTGAGGGGCTTGTTCACCTTGCGCGGGTCGATCTCGCCGAAGGCGATCTGGACCGCTTCGTAGCCGTCGCTGTCGTTGGTGCGAACCTGCGTCACGACGCACGGACCGGCCTTGACGACGGTCACCGGGACAACCCGGTTGTTCTCGTCCCAGACCTGGGTCATGCCGAGCTTCTCGCCCAGGACGCCCTTGATGTTCTTGCTCATCTCGGCCCGTCCCCTCAGAGCTTGATCTCGATGTCGACGCCAGCCGGCAGGTCGAGACGCATCAGCGAGTCAACCGTCTTCGGCGTGGGGTCGAGGATGTCGATGAGGCGCTTGTGGGTGCGCATCTCGAAGTGCTCGCGAGAGTCCTTGTACTTGTGCGGCGACTTGATGACGCAGTACACGTTCTTCTCAGTGGGCAGCGGCACCGGGCCCGCGACCGACGCACCAGTGCGGGTCACCGTCTCGACGATCTTCTTCGCCGAGGAGTCGATGACCTCGTGGTCGTAGGCCTTGAGCCGGATGCGGATCTTCTGTCCCGCCATGGCTACTAGTAGTCCTGTCTCTCTGTTTAACGCTCTGGAACCCGGGGGTTCTCTGGACTCCCCCTCCGACCCACGCGGTCGGGCGTGTCGCATCCCCTCTACGAAAATCTCCCGGAGGAGATCCCAACCAAGGGGGTGCGGGCCCGAGGACCGCGGAACCGGGGGCGGAACACCCACCGGGTGCCTGGCCGGCGCCCTGCATTGCTTCCCGGAAGATTCCCGTACGTCCGGCCCTACAGGGCCGACGAGTACTGTGGGACTCGCTTCCGGTCCTCCCGGCGGGAGGCGCGCAGCATTGACACTCAACCGAGCAACCTGGTCAGTGTGCCATACGGGGCGCGGGCCTGGCCAATCGAGTCGGGAATCCTACCCCGAGCGGGCGTGTGATCAAACGCAGGCGCGCATCCGGCCGCGCCGGCTCCTCGGAGGCCCCGCGAGGCCCTCTGAGAAGATCCCCGCCATGCCGAGGAGCACGCTGCCCCACTGGACCCTGCGCCAGGCCCTCCCCGAGGACGTCGAGGCCATCGCCGAGCTGCGCGCCGTCGTGATGCGACCGGACCTGGAGCGGCTCGGCCGCTACGACGAGCACCGGGTACGCCGACGGCTGCGGGACGCCTACGCCCCCGAGCACACCTCGGTCATCGAGGCCGCCGGCTCCTTCGCGGGCTGCGTGGCCCTGCGCCCGACCGCAGGCGGCTGGTGGCTGGAGCACTTCTACCTCTCCCCCGCGCTCCAGGGCCGCGGCATCGGCTCGGCCGTCCTGCGGGGCGTCCTGGACCGCGCGGACGCCGAGCGGATCCCCGTACGCCTGGACGTGCTCCGAGGAAGCCCCGCCCGTCGGCTCTACGAACGGCACGGATTCGCGCTGGAGCGGGAGGACGCCGTCGACGTCTTCCTGGTGCGCAACCCCACACCCTGACCGGGCAACCCGCCCGCCCCTCCGTCCGTCTACTCCCCCGCAGGCGCGGCTCGACCGCCGCTGACCTGCGCGGAGAGTCAGGGAGTACGCAGGACAGGGCGGCCGTTCGCCCGCTGCGGGGGAAGCGGGAGCGGACGGAGTGCGCGGCGTGGTGGATCGATCTGTCCTGTCCCGGATACGGATGCCCCGACGCACCCTGCTCCTCGCTGCCGGAGCGGCCGGCGCTGCCGCCGCCACCGCCGGATGCGCCGTGCCGGCTCCCCGGCGGCGCGGGCCGGAAGCGGACCCGGCGCCCGGTCTGGCCATAGCGAGCACCCGGCGGGCCCTGGTCCTGCAACTGCTGGCCCACCCGGACGACGATCTGTACTTCATGAACCCGGACACCCGTGAGGCCCTGGACGCCGGGACCCCGCTGGTCTGCGTGTATCTCACCGCGGGTGAGGCGGACGGCGTCAACAAGATCCCCGGCGCGCCCCGCCCGGCCCCCGACCGTGCCGCGTACTCCTCCTCCCGCCATCAGGGCCTGCGCCAGGCGTACGCCGAGCTGCTCGGGCTCGACCGGTTCGCGCCCTGGCAGAAGTCGGTGAAGGCCCTGGACGGCGGCCACCGGGCCGAGGTGAACCTCCTGACCGACGGCGTCCGGCGGGTCGAGCTGGTCTTCCTCAACACCGCGATGCACACCGGGCGCGGCCGCCCCGGGCTGCCCAGCCTCTGGCGGGACCGCCGGCTCGTGCTGCGTACCGTCGTGGCCGACAACTCGCCTTTGGAGCGCGCCGGTTCGTATACGTACGAGTCGCTGATCGACGTCCTCACCGGGCTGCTGGAGGAGTACCGGCCGACCGTCGTGCACACCCTCGACCCGGACCCGGACCTCCAGTTCAGCAGCGAGTACGAACGCCGCCGGGACAGCGAGCAGCGCGGGTACTCCGACCACGCCGACCACACCGCGGCCGGGTGCTTCGCCTGGGCCGCCCTGATCCGCTGGGTGGCACGGGCGACGGGGCGCGGGGAGCCGGTGCCCGGGTTCGTCGTCGCCTCGTTCCGGGGGTACTACAACCGGCACTGGCCGAAGAACCTGCCGCCCTCCGTGCTGGAGCGGAAGGCCGCCCACCTCGTCCCGTACGGCGGCGACCCCGACTGGGAGTGCGGCAACCCCTCCGGCTGCGGCGACTACAACGTGGGCGGCGACCGGCCGCTCACCAACCGCAAGGGCTGGGTGCGCTCCACCCACCACCGCTACCCGGGCCCCCGGGCCCAGGTCGCCACCGGGGCGGACGGCCGGCTCACCGCCTACGGGGTGCTCGGGCTGCGCGCCGTCCGGTGGCGCGAGAGCGCGCCCGGCAGCAGCGTCTGGGACGCGCCGGACGACCTCGGCGGCGGCCCGCTCGCCCCGGTGCTGGGCGCCGCGGTGACGTCGGACGGGCGGCAACTGCTGTTCGGGCTGCGGTTCGCGGCCCTCGGCGGGCACGGCGCGGACAACGAGCGCGAGATCGTGCTCCTGGAGCAGCGCTCCCCCGGCGGCCCCTTCCTCGCCTGGCAGGGCCTCGGCAACCCCGCGACGGGCCCCGACCACGGCCGCCGCATCGGCACCCCGGTCGCCGTCACCGCCCCGGACGGCCGCGTCCACCTCTTCGTACGGAACGCGGAGAAGGGGCTGAGCACCCGGGTGCGCGACGCGGTCACCGGCCGCTGGAGCGGCTGGCGGGACATGGGCGGCGGCGAGATCCAGGACGGGGTGACCGCGGTCGTGGACACGGCGGAGCTCGTCCATGTGTACGCGGCCGGGCACCACGCCGTGCACCACTGGACCCAGGACGCGCCGGGCACCGACGTCACCGCCCGCACCCAGCTCACCGGCTCCCCCGTCCCCGCGCACGCACCCGGCGCACTCCCGGCGGCCGACGGGTCCGTGGAGCTGTACTACCGGCCCGCCGCACGCGAGCGGCTCGTCGCCGTGCGCGCCGGCGCAGCCCCCGCGCCCCGCTTCGGGGGGTACGGTCCGGTGACCGCCGCCCCGTCACCGGGTGGCCCGGTTCTGCTCGGCCGGTCCGAGGAGGGCCGGATCCAGGTGCGTACCGCCGAGGGAGTCGCCGTACGGTCGCGGGGCCCCGTCGCCCTGGACGGCGCCGTCCTTCACCTCGACGCGGCGGACGGCCGGCCCGCCGTCGTGGGCTTCGGCCCGGACGCCGCACCCTGGCTCTGGCGCCCCTGGAAGGGACCGCGTCTCCCAACTCCCGTCCCATAACGCCGCGTTATGGCCAAACGTTAGTACCCGCCCTCGTCGCGCTCCGGCACCCTGTTGCCCACCATCCCCCACGGACACGCCTACCCAGCGTGTCGCGCGAAACGAGGCATCATGCGCATATCCCGGCTCATGCCCGCTGTCGCCGCAGCAGCGGCCTGCGTCCTCTCGCTCTTCGCACCGTCCGCGACGGCCGCACCCGCGCCGCCGCTCCAGGACGCCCCGCCGCCCACCACCCAGATCATCGGCGGCGGCTACGCCCAGAACGCCCCCTGGGCCGCCCGGCTCTTCTCGAACGGCAGAGAGACCTGTTCGGCGACGATCATCGCGCCGACCTGGATCCTCACCGCCAAGCACTGCGTCACCGGCGGCGGCCTGTCGTTCCGCATCGGCAGCCTCGACCAGCACAGTGGCGGCGTCGTCGCGAACGGCGTCCAGACCTACACCCACAGCTCGGACCTGGCGCTGGTGCGCCTTGACCGTTCCGTGCAGGCCACCTACTCCCGCCTCGGCTCGCCCGGCTCGGTGAGCGTCGGCCAGAGCGTCCAGGTCTGGGGCTGGGGCGCGACCTCGCAGTGCGGCTCGGAGGCGAACTGCCAGTCGCGCTACCTGAAGGTCGCCAACGTGACGGTCACCGGCGGCTGCGGTGACGCGTACGGCGGCTCGGCGATCTGCGCCCGCCGCGGCAACGGCATCACCGCCGGCGGCGACTCCGGCGGCCCGATGACGGCGAACGGCATCCAGGTCGGCGTCGCCTCCACCAGCGACCGCCAGACCACGACCGCGTACACGAACGTCACCGCGTACCGGTCCTGGATCCGGTCGATCGCGGGCGTCTGACAGGACGCCCCACCCGGGACGGCGGACACCTGACCGATCCGCCGTCCCCCTGAACCGTAGGGCCCCCGTACCTCACCGCCCGAGGTACCGGGGCCCTACAGCCATGTCCGCGGCCCCGGCCGTACGCACGCGAAGGGCCCCGCACCTCCGAAGAGGTGCGGGGCCCTTCTAGCGACTCAGTGAGCCACCAGGTCCAAGGACCAAGCAGAAACTACTTGATGATCTTGGTGACCTGGCCGGCGCCCACGGTCCGGCCACCCTCACGGATGGCGAACTTCAGGCCCTCTTCCATGGCGACCGGCTGGATCAGCGCGACGTCCATGAGGGTGTTGTCACCCGGCATGACCATCTCGGTGCCCTCGGGAAGGGTCACAACGCCCGTCACGTCCGTGGTACGGAAGTAGAACTGCGGGCGGTAGTTGTTGAAGAACGGGGTGTGACGGCCACCCTCGTCCTTCGACAGGATGTAGGACTGCGCCTGGAACTCGGTGTGCGGGGTGACCGAGCCGGGCTTGATGATGACCTGGCCGCGCTCGACGTCCTCGCGCTTGATGCCACGGAGGAGCAGACCGACGTTCTCACCGGCCTGGCCCTCGTCGAGCAGCTTGCGGAACATCTCGATGCCGGTGACCGTGGTGGTGGTCTTCTCGGTCTTGATACCGACGATGTCGACGGTCTCGTTGACCTTCAGGACACCACGCTCGATGCGGCCGGTGACGACCGTACCGCGACCGGTGATCGTGAAGACGTCCTCGATCGGCATGAGGAACGGCTTCTCGACGTCACGCTCGGGCTGCGGGATGGCCTCGTCGACAGCCTTCATCAGGTTGAGGACGGACTCACCCCACTCCTTGTCGCCCTCGAGCGCCTTGAGCGCCGAGACCTTGACGACCGGAACGTCGTCGCCCGGGAACTCGTACTCGGAGAGGAGCTCACGGACCTCGAGCTCGACGAGCTCCAGGATCTCCTCGTCGTCCACCATGTCGGCCTTGTTCAGGGCGACGACGATGTAGGGGACGCCGACCTGGCGGGCCAGGAGCACGTGCTCCTTGGTCTGCGGCATCGGGCCGTCGGTGGCGGCGACCACGAGGATGGCGCCGTCCATCTGCGCGGCACCCGTGATCATGTTCTTGATGTAGTCCGCGTGACCCGGGCAGTCGACGTGCGCGTAGTGACGCGACTCCGTCTGGTACTCGACGTGCGCGATGGAGATGGTGATACCGCGCTGGCGCTCCTCGGGAGCCTTGTCGATCTGGTCGAAGGCCGAGGCCTCGTTCAGGTCCGGGTACGCGTCGTGCAGCACCTTGGTAATGGCGGCCGTGAGGGTCGTCTTACCGTGGTCGATGTGACCGATGGTGCCGATGTTGACGTGGGGCTTAGTCCGCTCGAACTTTGCCTTCGCCACTGGGGTCCTCCTGAGTGGTTCTGTACGCCTTGCTTCATCGGCGCCAGGTGATCTTTGCTGGGGTGCCGGCGCCGGGGGCATACGGCACAGTGCTGACGCGCTGTGCCGCATGCCCACCGGGCTCCGGTGACAAGCCTAAAGCGTGAGCTCGGGAGAGTTACTCGCCCTTGGCCTTCGCGATGATCTCCTCGGCGACGTTCCGCGGAACCTCGGCGTAGGAGTCGAACTGCATCGAGTAGCTTGCGCGACCCGAGGTCTTGCTGCGGAGGTCTCCGACGTAGCCGAACATCTCCGAGAGGGGCACGAGGCCCTTCACGACGCGAGCGCCGCTGCGCTCCTCCATGGCCTGGATCTGGCCACGGCGGGAGTTGAGGTCGCCGATGACATCGCCCATGTAGTCCTCGGGCGTGGTGACCTCGACGGCCATCATCGGCTCGAGGAGCACGGGAGAGGCCTTGCGGGCACCCTCCTTGAACGCCTGCGAACCGGCGATCTTGAAGGCGAGCTCCGAGGAGTCGACCTCGTGGTAACCACCGTCGAGAAGGGTGACGCGGACGCCGACCATCTCGTAACCGGCCAGGATGCCGAACTGCATGGCTTCCTGAGCACCCGCGTCCACCGAGGGAATGTACTCACGGGGGATGCGGCCACCGGTGACCTTGTTGACGAACTCGTACGAGGCGTCGCCGCCCTCGATGGGCTCGATGGCGATCTGCACCTTCGCGAACTGGCCGGTACCACCAGTCTGCTTCTTGTGCGTGTAGTCGATGCGCTCGACGGCCTTGCGGATCGTCTCGCGGTACGCGACCTGGGGCTTGCCGACGTTCGCCTCGACGCGGAACTCGCGCTTCATGCGGTCGACGAGCACCTCGAGGTGAAGCTCGCCCATACCACCGATGATGGTCTGGCCGGTCTCCTCGTCGGAGTGCACCTGGAAGGAGGGGTCCTCCTCCGAGAGGCGCTGGATGGCGACACCCAGCTTCTCCTGGTCACCCTTGGACTTGGGCTCGATGGCGACCTGAATGACCGGCGCCGGGAAGTCCATGGACTCCAGGATGACCGGGTTCTTGTCGTCACACAGCGTCTCACCGGTGGTGGTCTGCTTCAGGCCCATGACGGCGATGATGTCGCCCGCGCCCACCGACTGGATCTCCTCACGCTTGTTCGCGTGCATACGGTAGATCTTGCCGATGCGCTCCTTCTTGCCCTTGACGGAGTTCAGCACCGCGGTGCCGGCCTCCAGGCGACCGGAGTAGATCCGGACGAAGGTGAGCTTGCCGAGGTGCGGGTCGCTCGCGATCTTGAACGCCAGGCCGGAGAACGGCTCGTCGTCCGAGGGCTTGCGCTTGATGACCAGCTCCGGGTCCTTGACGTCGTGGCCCTCGATGGCCTCGACGTCCAGGGGGGAGGGCAGGTAGCGCACGACCGCGTCGAGCAGGGGCTGGACGCCCTTGTTCTTGAACGCGGTGCCACAGAACACGGGGGTGACGGTGACGGAGTCGGCGCCACCCTTCGACGCCAGGGTGATGCGGCGGATCGCCTCGTGCAGCTGCTCCTGGGTGGGCTCGTTGCCCTCCAGGTACAGCTCCATCATGGCGTCGTCGTTCTCGGCCACGGCCTCCAGGAGCTTCCCGCGCCACTCGGCGGCGGACTCCTTGAGGTTGTCCGGGATGTCGACGATGTTGTACATCTCGCCCTTGGCGGCCTCTTCGGGGTACACGAAGGCCTTCATCGACACGAGGTCGACAACGCCCGTGAAGTCCGCTTCGGCGCCGATGGGGAGCTGCATGACGATCGGGGTCGCGCCGAGGCGGTCCACGATCATCTCGACGCAGCGGAAGAAGTCCGCACCGGTGCGGTCGAGCTTGTTGACGAAGCAGATACGCGGCACGCCGTAGCGGTCCGCCTGACGCCAGACAGTCTCGGACTGCGGCTCGACGCCCGCGACACCGTCGAACACGGTGACGGCGCCGTCGAGGACGCGGAGCGAACGCTCCACCTCGACGGTGAAGTCGACGTGACCCGGGGTGTCGATGATGTTGATGGTGTGGTCAACATTGTTGAGCGGCCAGTGGCAGGTCGTCGCGGCGGACGTGATCGTGATGCCGCGCTCCTGCTCCTGCTCCATCCAGTCCATCGTGGCAGCGCCGTCGTGGACTTCACCGATCTTGTAGCTCACACCGGTGTAGAAGAGGATCCGCTCAGTGGTGGTCGTCTTGCCCGCGTCGATGTGGGCCATGATCCCAATGTTGCGGACCTTGGCCAGGTCAAGCGAAGTGGTGGCCATAAGGCTCAGTCTTCTCTCGGTCTCGATGGGGGTAGCGACTACCAGCGGTAGTGCGCGAAGGCCTTGTTGGACTCGGCCATCTTGTGGGTGTCCTCACGCTTCTTGACCGAAGCGCCGAGGCCGTTGGAGGCGTCGAGCAGTTCGTTCATGAGGCGCTCGGTCATGGTCTTCTCGCGGCGGGCGCGGGAGTAACCGACGAGCCAGCGCAGAGCGAGGGTGGAGGCGCGACCGGGCTTGACCTCGATCGGCACCTGGTAGGTGGCGCCACCGACACGGCGGGACTTGACCTCGAGCGAGGGCTTGACGTTCTCAAGCGCGCGCTTCAGCGTGATGACCGGGTCGTTGCCGGTCTTCTCGCGGAGGCCTTCCATGGCGCCGTACACGATCCGCTCGGCGGTGGAACGCTTGCCGTCGAGGAGGATCTTGTTGATCAGCGAGGTGACAAGAGGAGAGCTGTAGACCGGGTCGATGATGACCGGGCGCTTCGGGGCGGGGCCCTTACGAGGCATTCTTACTTCTCCTTCTTGGCGCCGTAGCGGCTGCGGGCCTGCTTGCGGTTCTTGACACCCTGGGTGTCAAGGGAGCCGCGGATGATCTTGTAACGAACACCCGGCAGGTCCTTCACACGGCCACCACGCACGAGCACGATGGAGTGCTCCTGCAGGTTGTGTCCCTCACCCGGGATGTAGGCCGTGACCTCGATGCCGGAGGTCAGACGCACACGCGCGACCTTACGGAGGGCCGAGTTCGGCTTCTTCGGGGTGGTCGTGAACACACGCGTGCAGACACCGCGACGCTGGGGCGAACCCTCGAGCGCGGGCGTCTTGTTCTTCTCGACCTTGTCCTGCCGGCCCTTCCGGACCAGCTGCTGGATCGTAGGCACTACTTCTCCGGTTTCTGTGTGCCGTTCGTGAAACTAACCTGGAACATCGCCGACCCACGCGGTCGGGTGTGTCGAATACTGCGGACTCCCGCCCTGGGGGCAGAAGGGGCGCAGATTGCGGTGGCCACTGACGGACTCGCGCTGCGGTTGAGGACACGCACACGAGCCCAGGCACACCCCAGGCACAAGGCTTGAGCGTACCTACCTCACGGAGCTGGGTCAAAACAAATGCTGTCCATGCCTGCGGGGCGGGGCCGCCGACCACCGGCGACGGGTCGGAACGGCTGGCCTCCGACCGTCCGTGCGGTTGCCGGGTCCCGGCAACCGGGCGGCGCGAACACAGCGTCCTTACGGCCTGACCGCCCTGTCGCGCTCTGCCGGACAATGCGGTCAGCCGACCAGACCGACCGGCCCCCGCGACCGGCCCGGCCCCAGGAGGTCCCACGTGACAGCCGACCACCGTGACCCCGTATCCCCGGCACCGAGCGCACTCGACACCGACGTCAGCCTGGCCGTCATCGAATACGGTGACGCCGCTTCCGCCTACGCCCCGGCCATGAGCACCCCCGGCCTGCCGCAGTCCGTCGTCGACGACTACGCGATCGTCGTGGACGTCCTGGCCCTCGCCCGCAGGGTCCCGCTGCCCGACGTGCCCCCTCTGCTGGCCGTGGGCACCCGGGCCCTGCTCCGGGTCCACCACGCCCTGCTGGGCCGGTAGAGGCCGCCCCGGAGCCCCCGGGCGGCACGAACGCCGGAGGGCGGTCACCCCGTTGTGTACGGGGTGACCGCCCTCCGGTCGTTCAAGCGACTCGCTTACTGGTTGTACGGACCGTAGTCGTAGTCCTCCAGCGGAACGGCCTGGCCGGAGCCCGTGCCGAACGGCGAGTAGTCGATGTCGTCGTAGCCGACGGCCGAGTACATCGCGGCCTTGGCCTCCTCGGTCGGCTCGACCCGGATGTTGCGGTAGCGGGACAGGCCCGTACCGGCCGGGATGAGCTTACCGATGATGACGTTCTCCTTGAGGCCGATCAGGGAGTCCGACTTGGCGTTGATCGCCGCGTCGGTGAGGACCCTGGTCGTCTCCTGGAAGGACGCCGCCGACAGCCACGACTCGGTGGCGAGCGAGGCCTTGGTGATACCCATCAGCTGCGGACGGCCGGAGGCGGGGTGACCGCCCTCGGTGACCACACGACGGTTCTCGGTCTCGAACTTCGACCGCTCGACCAGCTCGCCCGGAAGCAGCTCCGCGTCGCCGGACTCGATGATCGTCACGCGGCGGAGCATCTGCCGGATGATGATCTCGATGTGCTTGTCGTGGATCGACACGCCCTGCGAGTTGTAGACCTTCTGGACTTCGCCGACCAGGTGGACCTGGACCGCACGCTGGCCGAGGATGCGCAGCACGTCGTGCGGGTTGGTCGCACCGACGGTGAGCTTCTGGCCCACCTCGACCGCGTCGCCCTCGCCCACCAGGAGACGGGCACGCTTCGAGATCGGGAACGCCGTCTCGTCGCTGCCGTCGTCCGGGGTGACGACGAGCTTCTTGGTCTTCTCGGTCTCCTCGATCCGCACGCGGCCCTTGGCCTCGGAGATCGGGGCGACACCCTTGGGCGTACGGGCCTCGAAGAGCTCGACGACACGGGGCAGACCCTGGGTGATGTCGTCACCGGCCACACCACCGGTGTGGAAGGTACGCATCGTCAGCTGGGTACCGGGCTCACCGATGGACTGGGCGGCGATGATGCCGACCGCCTCACCGATGTCGACCAGCTTGCCGGTGGCGAGCGAGCGTCCGTAGCAGAAGGCACAGGTGCCGACCGCGGACTCACAGGTCAGGACCGAGCGGGTCTTGACCTCCTCGACGCCGGCGCCCACCAGGGCGTCGATCAGGACGTCACCGAGGTCGACGTTGGCAGGCGCGATGACCTTGCCGTCCACCACGACGTCCTCGGCGAGCATGCGGGCGTAGACCGAGGTCTCGACGTCGTCCGTCTTGCGGAGCACGCCGTCGGCGCCCTTGACCGCGATCTTCAGCTTGAGGCCGCGGTCGGTGCCGCAGTCCTCCTCGCGAATGATCACGTCCTGCGAGACGTCCACCAGACGACGGGTCAGGTAACCCGAGTCGGCGGTACGCAGGGCGGTGTCCGCCAGACCCTTACGGGCACCGTGCGTGGAGATGAAGTACTCCAGAACGGTGAGGCCCTCGCGGAAGGACGCCTTGATGGGACGGGGAATCGTCTCGTTCTTGGCGTTCGACACCAGACCACGCATACCCGCGATCTGACGCATCTGCATCATGTTTCCTCGGGCACCCGAGTCGACCATCATGAAGATGGGGTTCGTCTTCGGGAAGTTCGCGTTCATCGCCTCGGCGACCTCGTTGGTCGCCTTGGTCCAGATCGCGATGAGCTCCTGCGTGCGCTCGTCCTTGGTGATCAGACCGCGCTCGTACTGCTTCTGGACCTTCTCGTCCTGCTCCTCGTAGCCCTTGACGATGGCCTTCTTGGCCTCGGGCACGACGACGTCGGAGATGGCCACGGTGACGCCCGAACGGGTCGCCCAGTGGAAGCCCGCCGCCTTCAGGTTGTCGAGCGTCGCCGCCACGATGACCTTGGGGTAGCGCTCGGCCAGGTCGTTGACGATCTCGGAGAGCTGCTTCTTGCCCACCGAGTAGTCGACGAACGGGTAGTCCTCGGGCAGCAGCTCGTTGAAGAGCGCACGGCCCAGGGTGGTCCGCAGCCGGAAGGTGTCGCCGGGCTGGTACTCCGGCTCGCCCTCCTCGGCGACCGGCGGCACCCAGCCACGCGGCGGCATGGTGCCGACCGGGAAGCGGATGTCGACCTTCGCCTGGAGCGACAGCTCGCGGGCGTCGAAGGCCATGGTGGCCTCGGCCGTGGAGCCGAACGCGCGGTCCGCGCCCTTGACGTTGCGGCCCTCGTCGTCCGTGGTGAGGAAGAAGAGGCCCAGCACCATGTCCTGGGTCGGCATGGTGACGGGACGGCCGTCGGCCGGCTTCAGGATGTTGTTCGAGGACAGCATCAGGATGCGGGCCTCGGCCTGCGCCTCCGCGGAGAGCGGCAGGTGCACGGCCATCTGGTCACCGTCGAAGTCCGCGTTGAACGCGGTGCAGACGAGCGGGTGGATCTGGATGGCCTTGCCCTCGACCAGCTGCGGCTCGAAGGCCTGGATGCCGAGGCGGTGCAGGGTGGGCGCACGGTTCAGCAGCACCGGGTGCTCGGCGATGACCTCTTCGAGGACGTCGTACACGACGGTGCGGCCACGCTCGACCATGCGCTTGGCCGACTTGATGTTCTGCGCGTGGTTCAGGTCCACCAGGCGCTTCATCACGAACGGCTTGAAGAGCTCCAGCGCCATCGCCTTCGGCAGACCGCACTGGTGCAGCTTGAGCTGCGGACCGACGACGATCACGGAACGCGCGGAGTAGTCCACACGCTTGCCGAGGAGGTTCTGACGGAAACGACCCTGCTTGCCCTTGAGCATGTCGCTCAGGGACTTCAGCGGGCGGTTACCGGGACCGGTGACCGGGCGACCGCGGCGGCCGTTGTCGAACAGCGCGTCGACGGCCTCCTGCAGCATCCGCTTCTCGTTGTTCACGATGATCTCGGGGGCACCGAGGTCAAGGAGACGCTTGAGGCGGTTGTTGCGGTTGATCACACGGCGGTACAGGTCGTTCAGGTCGGAGGTCGCGAAGCGGCCACCGTCCAGCTGCACCATCGGACGCAGGTCCGGCGGGATGACCGGCACGCAGTCGAGCACCATGCCCTTGGGCTTGTTGCTCGTCTGCAGGAACGCGGAGACGACCTTGAGGCGCTTGAGCGCACGGGTCTTCTTCTGGCCCTTGCCGGTACGGATGATCTCGCGGAGGCGCTCGGCCTCCTCGTCGAGGTCGAAGGACTCCAGGCGCTTCTGCAGCGCGGCGGCGCCCATGCAGCCGTCGAAGTACGTGCCGAAGCGGTCACGCAGCTCGCGGTAGAGCAGCTCGTCGCCCTCCAGGTCCTGGACCTTGAGGTTCTTGAAGCGGCTCCACACCTCGTCGAGGCGGTCGATCTCGCGCTGCGCACGGTCGCGCAGCTGCTTCATCTCACGCTCGGCGCCTTCGCGCACCTTGCGGCGCACGTCGGCCTTGGCACCCTCGGCCTCCAGCTCGGCCAGGTCGGTCTCGAGCTTCTTGGCCCGGGCCTCCAGGTCGGCGTCGCGGCGGTTCTCGGTCTGCTGACGCTCGACGGAGACGTGGGCCTCCAGGGACGGCAGGTCGCGGGTGCGGCGCTCCTCGTCCACGAACGTGATCATGTATGCGGCGAAGTAGATGACCTTTTCCAGGTCCTTCGGCGCGAGGTCCAGCAGGTATCCGAGGCGCGAGGGAACGCCCTTGAAGTACCAGATGTGGGTGACGGGAGCGGCAAGCTCGATGTGGCCCATCCGCTCACGACGCACCTTGGCGCGAGTGACCTCGACGCCGCAGCGCTCGCAGATGATGCCCTTGAAGCGGACACGCTTGTACTTGCCGCAGTAGCACTCCCAGTCCCGGGTCGGACCGAAGATCTTCTCGCAGAAGAGTCCGTCCTTTTCGGGCTTGAGCGTGCGGTAGTTGATGGTCTCCGGCTTCTTGACTTCGCCGTGCGACCAGGTCCGGATGTCGTCCGCGGTGGCAAGGCCGATCCGCAGCTCGTCGAAGAAGTTGACGTCGAGCACTTGTCGTCAATCCCTCTTTCGGGGTCTCGTCTCAATCAATGGTCTGAACGGGTCCGGGGAGGGCCGGCCGCCTCGGGATGAGGCGGCCGGCCGGCCCGTCAGACCTCTTCGACGCTGCTCGGCTCGCGCCGGGACAGGTCGATACCGAGCTCCTCCGCCGCGCGGAAGACGTCCTCGTCCGTGTCGCGCATCTCGATGGACATGCCGTCCGAGGACAGCACCTCCACGTTGAGGCAGAGCGACTGCATTTCCTTGATGAGCACCTTGAAGGACTCGGGAATGCCGGGCTCGGGGATGTTCTCGCCCTTGACGATGGCCTCGTAGACCTTCACGCGGCCGGTCACGTCGTCGGACTTGATCGTCAGGAGCTCCTGGAGGGCGTACGCGGCGCCGTAAGCCTCAAGGGCCCACACCTCCATCTCACCGAAGCGCTGACCACCGAACTGCGCCTTACCACCCAGCGGCTGCTGCGTGATCATGGAGTACGGGCCGGTCGAACGCGCGTGGAGCTTGTCGTCGACCAGGTGGTGCAGCTTGAGGATGTACATGAACCCGACCGAGACCGGGTCCGGGAACGGCTCGCCGGAGCGGCCGTCGAACAGCTGGGCCTTGCCGGAGGGCTGGACCAGGCGGTCGCCGTCGCGGTTGGGGATCGTGGCCTCGAAGAGACCGGAGATCTCGTCCTCGCGCGCACCGTCGAAGACGGGCGTGGCGACGTTGGTGCCGGGGGCGACCTGGTCGGCGCCGATGGCCTGCAGGCGCTTGGCCCACTCGTCACCGAGGCCGGAGACGTCCCAGCCGCGGCTGGCGAGCCAGCCGAGGTGGATCTCCAGGACCTGTCCCGGGTTCATTCGGGACGGGACACCCAGCGGGTTGAGGATGATGTCGACCGGGGTGCCGTCCTCCAGGAACGGCATGTCCTCGATCGGCAGGATCTTGGAGATGACGCCCTTGTTGCCGTGACGGCCGGCGAGCTTGTCACCATCGGTGATCTTGCGCTTCTGCGCGACGTAGACGCGGACCAGCTGGTTCACGCCCGGCGGCAGCTCGTCGCCCTCTTCGCGGTCGAAGACGCGGACGCCGATGACCTTGCCGATCTCACCGTGCGGCACCTTCAGCGAGGTGTCGCGCACCTCGCGCGCCTTCTCACCGAAGATCGCGCGGAGCAGGCGCTCCTCGGGGGTCAGCTCGGTCTCGCCCTTGGGCGTGACCTTGCCGACGAGGATGTCACCGGCGACGACCTCGGCACCGATCCGGATGATGCCGCGCTCGTCGAGGTCGGCGAGGACCTCTTCGGAGACGTTCGGGATGTCCCGGGTGATCTCCTCGGGGCCGAGCTTGGTGTCACGGGCGTCGACCTCGTGCTCCTCGATGTGGATCGAGGAGAGGACGTCGTCCTGCACGAGGCGCTGCGACAGGATGATCGCGTCCTCGTAGTTGTGACCCTCCCACGGCATGAACGCCACGAGCAGGTTCTTGCCGAGGGCCATCTCACCGTTCTCGGTGGCCGGTCCGTCGGCGAGCACCTGGTCGGCGATGATCCGGTCGCCCTCGGAGACGACGACCTTCTGGTTGACCGAGGTGCCCTGGTTGGAGCGCATGAACTTGGCGATGCGGTACGTGGTGTACGTGCCGTCGTCGTTCGTGACGGTGATGTAGTCCGCGGAGACCTCCTGGACCACACCGTCCTTCTCGGCCTTGAGGACGTCGCCGGCGTCGGTGGCGCAGCGGTACTCCATGCCGGTGCCGACGAGCGGGGCCTCCGACTTAATCAGCGGCACCGCCTGACGCATCATGTTCGCGCCCATGAGGGCACGGTTGGCGTCGTCGTGCTCCAGGAAGGGGATCATCGCGGTGGCGACGGACACCATCTGGCGCGGCGAGACGTCCATGTAGTCGACGTCCGTGCCGGGCACGTAGTCGACCTCTCCGCCACGACGGCGGACCAGGACGCGCGGCTCGGTGAAGCGCAGCTCGTCGTTGAGGGTCGCGTTCGCCTGGGCGATGACGAAGCGGTCCTCCTCGTCGGCGGTGATGTAGTCGACGTCGTCGGTGACCTGGCCGTCGACGACCTTGCGGTACGGCGTCTCGATGAAGCCGAACGCGTTGACGCGGCCGTACGAGGCGAGCGAACCGATCAGACCGATGTTCGGGCCTTCGGGGGTCTCGATCGGGCACATGCGTCCGTAGTGGGACGGGTGCACGTCTCGGACCTCGAAGCCGGCCCGCTCACGGGAGAGACCACCCGGGCCAAGAGCCGACAGACGGCGCTTGTGGGTGAGACCCGACAGCGGGTTGTTCTGGTCCATGAACTGCGACAGCTGGCTGGTGCCGAAGAACTCCTTGATGGAGGCGACGACCGGCCGGATGTTGATCAGGGTCTGCGGCGTGATCGCCTCGACGTCCTGGGTGGTCATGCGCTCACGCACGACGCGCTCCATCCGCGCCAGGCCCGTACGGACCTGGTTCTGGATGAGCTCACCCACGTTGCGCAGACGACGGTTGCCGAAGTGGTCGATGTCGTCGGTCTCGACGACGATCTCCCGGCCGGACTCGCCGATCGTCTCGGTCTCGCCGGCGTGCAGCTTGACCAGGTACTTGATGGTCGCGATGACGTCGTCGGTGGTGAGCACCCCGGCGTCGAGCGGCTCATCGGCGCCGAGCTTCTTGTTCACCTTGTAGCGGCCGACCTTCGCGAGGTCGTAGCGCTTCGGGTTGAAGTAGAGGTTCTCGAGCAGCGTCTGAGCGGCCTCGCGGGTCGGCGGCTCGCCCGGACGCAGCTTGCGGTAGATGTCGAGCAGTGCGTCGTCCTGGCCCTGGGTGTGGTCCTTCTCCAGGGTGGCGCGCATGGACTCGTACTCGCCGAACTCCTCGAGGATCTGCTCGGTGGTCCAGCCGAGAGCCTTCAGGAGGACGGTGACGGACTGCTTGCGCTTGCGGTCGATGCGGACACCGACCATGTCGCGCTTGTCGATCTCCATCTCCAGCCAGGCACCCCGGGAGGGGATGATCTTGGCGGAGAAGATGTCCTTGTCGGACGTCTTGTCGATGGAGGAGTCGAAGTAGACACCCGGCGAGCGGACCAGCTGCGACACGACGACACGCTCGGTGCCGTTGATGACGAAGGTGCCCTTGTTGGTCATGAGCGGGAAGTCGCCCATGAAGACCGTCTGGGACTTGATCTCGCCGGTCTCGTTGTTGGTGAACTCGGCCGTGACGAAGAGCGGCGCGGCGAACGTGAAGTCGCGCTCCTTGCACTCGTCGATCGAGTTCTTCGGGGGCTCGAAACGGTGGTCGCGGAACGTGAGCGACATCGACCCGGAGAAGTCCTCGATCGGAGAGATCTCCTCGAAGATCTCCTCCAGGCCGGACTTGGTGGGGACGTCTTGTCCACTGTCCAGAGCAGCCTCGACGCGAGCCTTCCATGCGGCGTTGCCGAGGAGCCAGTCAAAGCTCTCGGTCTGCAGCGCGAGGAGGTTCGGAACCTCGAGGGGCTCCTTGATCTTTGCAAAAGAGATGCGCAGCGGGGCGGTGCTGGCACCGTTGTTCGTATTCGCGGTCGAGGCGTTGCGCGAGGCGGCCAAGAGGGGGTCCTTCCGAGGGCTCGGACTCACTACGCGCGTACCGGTCCCACTCTGGACACAAAGACAGGCCGTTCCGAATCGGTCGTAAACGACCAGGTCGGAGGGGGTCGGTCATCGGTGCTTCAGCGTGGGCATGCCCCTGGTGACGGGCAGGAGGCAGCTAACAGGCAGCGCAAAGGGTCAGTGTAGCCAAGTGGCACACTGATGTCCAGTCGGGGTTCTCAGAGACCCACGTTGCTCTCAACAGCTGTTCTCAACACCTATGTCTTGCCCTCGCGCTGGGGTGCGCGCTTCTTTACTTCCCTCTTCACTCTCGATCCATGCCTCGGATACGGATCGAAGTGATGACGCGTCCTGAGAATTGCGCGCCGCGTCCGGTTCGTCAAGGCCCGCCGGTCCGATCGGATCCGCCAGGAGCCTTCACCGGCCACCCCCGGGAACCCGCGGGCAGCACTGGAGGGGCCTGCGGGAGGCGCACGGCGAAGATCACCCTACTCGTCACCGGCGGAAGAGCAAGGCACCCGCCCCGGGCACGCCGAAGGGCGACCACCCGGATGGGTGATCGCCCTTGGCGCGGGCACCTGAGGTGCCCAGGGAGTCCCGAGGACTCCCGAGGTGTTACTTGACCTCGACGGAAGCGCCGGCGGCCTTGAGGGACTCGGCAGCCTTCTCGGCGGCCTCCTTGGCGACCTTCTCGAGGACCGGCTTCGGGGTGCCGTCGACGAGGTCCTTGGCCTCCTTCAGACCCAGCGAGGTCAGCTCACGCACGACCTTGATGACCTGGATCTTCTTCTCGCCGGCGCCGGTGAGGATGACGTCGAACTCGTCCTGCTCCGGAGCAGCCTCGGCGGCGGCGGCCGGGCCGGCCGGGCCGGCGACGGCGACGGCCGCGGCGGCGGTGACGTCGAACTTCTCCTCGAAGGCCTTCACGAACTCGGAGAGCTCGATGAGGGTCATCTCTTCGAACTGCGCGAGCAGGTCGTCCTGGGACAGCTTCGCCATGACAGGCGTCCTTCCACTATTCGGCAGGTGCCGGATGTATATGTCGGCGGGCGTACGTGGAGCCCGCTGGACCGCTGAGCGTGATTACTCGGCGGCCTCGGCGGGAGCCGGAGTACCGGCACCGCCCTGCTCTTCCTTCTTGGCGCGAAGAGCTTCCGCGGTGCGGACGAACTTGGAGGGCAGGGCCTGGAAGACCTGCGCCGCCTGCGTCTGCTTGCCCTTGAAAGCACCGGCCAGCTTGGAGAGCAGAACCTCGCGGGACTCGAGGTCCGCGAGCTTCTTGATCTCATCGGCGGACAGCGCCTTACCGTCAAGGACACCGCCCTTGATGATGAGGTTGGGGTTGTCCTTGGCGAAGTCACGAAGACCCTTCGCCGACTCCACCGGGTCACCGGTGACGAAGGCAACCGCCGTCGGACCCGAGAACAGGTCGTCCAGCGTGTCGATCCCGGCCTCGTTGGCCGCAATCTTGGTCAGCGTGTTCTTCACCACGGCGTACTGGGCGTTCTCACCGAGCGAACGGCGCAGCTCCTTGAGCTGTGCCACGGTGAGACCCCGGTACTCGGTCAGCACGGCGGCGTTCGAGCTGCGGAACTGGTCCGTCAGCTCGGCTACCGCGGCAGCCTTGTCGGGCCTTGCCATGAGCGTCGGCCTCCTTCCGGGTGATGAGGACCGCTCAGAAGGGGCCGGGAAAGACGAAACGCCCCAGCACAAGTGCCAGGGCGCAGCTCGACCGAACAGAGTCCGGGAGCGATTCCACAGTCACCTGCGCAGGTCGTCCGATCTAGCGGAACCTTCGGTCACCGTCCCCTTGCGAGGCACAGCGACGACCAGCGGTCTTTGGCTTCCTGGTGAGCGTACGCGACCGGACGGGCGACGGGCAAATCCGTCCCTGTTCATCCCGTGGAAAAGGTGTCAGGAGGCCCCGCCCGGGGTACCGCCCTGCTTCAGCAGCTCCTTGAAGTCCACGGTGTCCGAGGCCTCCGGCCGGTCCGAGGGGACCTCGGTGCCGTAGTCGCTGTAGAAGAGCGTCGAGTTGAACGTGCCGGTCTTCATCTCGCCGCGCTCGGTCTTCTTCACCAGCAGGTCGTTCTCGTCGACCCAGATGTCGACCGTCTGCGTGGTCACCCCGGCCAGCGCCAGCTGCTCCTTGAACGCGGCCAGCTGCTTCGCGTCCAGTTCGCTGTTCTTCGCGGTCAGCTCGGCCACGTCGATCGTGCCGGAGTAGTGCGTCGCGGAGACCCCGCGGACGTCCTCCTGGCCGACCTTCCTGACGTCGCCGGAGGCCAGGAGCGCCTTCACGCCCTGCTCGGGCGTGCTGTTCTGGATCTGGTCCTTCATGACGTCGCCGGAGGCGCCGCCCAGCTCGGCGAGGTCCTTGTAGGAGTACCGGATCCAGTTCTTGCCGCCGGTGTTGGCCGCCATGCCGGCGCCCATGTTGGCGTAGTACTCGTCCTTGAAGTAGCGCGCCTCGACCGATCCGTCGCCGCCGGCCTTCTTCAGGGCTTCGCCCATGGTTCCGCCGGTGTACGTGATGGTGAGCGCGCCCGAGAGTCCGTCGGCCCAGCCGATGGCCCCGGACTGCTCCATGGACATCGTGCTGCCCATCTCGGTGGTGCCCTCGACCTTCGCGGACTGGGCGCCGCCGGTCTTCTGCTGCACCTGCTTCAGCGCGGCGACGGGGCTCGCCTTGGCGACGGCGTCCCCTTTGCCCTTCCCTGAGCCGTCGGCGCTGTCGGAGCCGCTGCAGGCCGCCATCGACGTCAGTGCCGCCGCGGCGGCGAGAGCCGTACCCATGCGTCGTGCCGTGCTCGTCCTCATGGTTGTCGGTCCACCCCTCGTGTCGTCCGTCGTCCCCAGCAGCCCACAGTGGCACAGGGCACTGACAGGCGTGGGGCCTTACGGATACGAGGACGGGCCCCGCACCTCGAAAGGTTGCGGGGCCCGTTCACACAGTGCACGCGTAGACGCGGCTACCGGGTGAGCACGAGGGCTCAGACGGCGGCCGGGTCCTCCTCGACGAGGAGGTTGCGGGTGCGGTTGGCGTCCAGCGGGATGCCGGGGCCCATCGTGGTCGTCAGAGCGGCCTTCTTGATGTAGCGGCCCTTGGCGGCGGACGGCTTCAGACGGAGGACTTCCTCCAGCGCCGCTGCGTAGTTCTCCACCAGCTTGGTCTCGTCGAACGAGACCTTGCCGATGATGAAGTGCAGGTTGGAGTGCTTGTCGACGCGGAACTCGATCTTTCCGCCCTTGATGTCGTTGACAGCCTTGACGACATCGGGGGTGACCGTGCCGGTCTTCGGGTTCGGCATCAGACCACGCGGACCGAGCACGCGGCCGAGGCGGCCGACCTTGCCCATGAGGTCCGGGGTGGCGACGACGGCGTCGAAGTCCAGACGGCCCTTCGCCACCTCGTCGATCAGCTCGTCGGCGCCGACGATGTCGGCTCCGGCGGCTTCCGCGGCCGCAGCACGGTCACCGGTCGCGAAGACCAGGACCCGGGCGGTCTTGCCGGTGCCGTGCGGGAGGTTCACGGTGCCGCGGACCATCTGGTCGGCCTTGCGCGGGTCGACGCCCAGGCGGAAGGCGACCTCGACGGTGCCGTCGAACTTCGTGGTGGCGGTGTCCTTGGCGAGACGGACGGCCTCGAGCGGGGCGTACACGCGCTCCCGGTCGATCTTGGCGTCCGCAGCGCGGAGGTTCTTGCTGCGCTTCACTTCTGCTCCTGAGGTTTCAGAGTGTGGAGTCGTGGTGCGGACCAGCGCTTGGCCCTACCACTGGGGGTTACGGGGCTGAATCAGCCTTCGACCGTGATGCCCATGGAACGGGCGGTGCCGGCGATGATCTTCGACGCGGCGTCGAGGTCATTGGCGTTCAGGTCGGGGAGCTTCGTCGTGGCGATCTCGCGGACCTGGGCAGCCGTCAGCTTGGCGACCTTGGTCTTGTGCGGCTCGCCGGAGCCCTTCTCCACACCCGCGGCCTTGAGGATCAGCTTGGCGGCCGGCGGAGTCTTGGTGATGAAGGTGAAGGAGCGGTCCTCGTAGACCGTGATCTCCACCGGCACGACCATGCCACGCTGCGACTCGGTCGCGGCGTTGTAGGCCTTGCAGAACTCCATGATGTTGACGCCGTGCTGACCGAGCGCGGGGCCGACCGGCGGGGCCGGGTTCGCCGCACCGGCGTTGATCTGGAGCTTGATAAGCCCCGTGACCTTCTTCTTCTTGGGAGGCATTGCTCTCTCCGGGTCCTAGTGAGAGTGTTTCGCCGCCATTCCGGTCATCCGGATGGAGGCATACCGCACAACGATAACGGGTATAGCTGTGCGACCAAAAACCCAGCAGGTCAGAGCGGCTGTGGAGCCCCTCTGACCTGCTGGGTAGGCATGTGTCCAGAAAGCGGCGGGAAGCGCCTAGTTCTTCTGGATCTGGTCGAAGCTGAGCTCGACCGGGGTCTCGCGGCCGAAGATCTCGACGAGGCCCTTGACCTTCTTCGAGTCGGCGTTGATCTCGTTGATCGTGGCCTGCAGCGTGGCGAACGGGCCGTCGGTGACGGTGACCGAGTCGCCGACCTCGAAGTCCAGCACCTGGACCTCGACCTTGCGGGCCGGAGCCGGCTTGCCCTCGGCCTCGGCGGCCTCGCGGGCGGCCTTCTCCTCGGCCTCCGGGGCGAGCATCTTGACGATCTCGTCCAGGGTCAGCGGGTACGGGTCGTAGGCGTTGCCCACGAAGCCGGTGACGCCCGGCGTGTTCCGCACGACGCCCCAGGACTCGTTCGTCAGGTCCATGCGCACCAGCACGTAGCCGGGGAGCTTGTTCTGCCGGACGTTCTTGCGCTCGCCGTTCTTGATCTGGACGATTTCCTCTTCAGGCACCTCGGCCTGATAGATGAACTCCTCCACGTTCAGCGAGACGGCGCGCTGCTCCAGGTTGGCCTTCACGCGCTTCTCGTAACCGGCGTAGGTGTGGATGACGTACCACTCGCCGGGGAGGGTGCGGAGCTCGTCGCGCAGGGCGGCGATGGGGTCGACGGGGGCGGCCGGCTCGGCCTCCTCCTCGTCGGCGGCCTCGACGGCCTCTTCCTCGACGGTCTCGACGGCTTCGGCGGCCTCATCGGCTGCCGCGTCCTCACCCTCGGAGGCTTCGACGACTTCGGCCTGGTCCGGGTCCACGGAGTCAGCAGCCTCAACGATGTCGAGCTCGTCCTTGGCGGACTCTGAGGCGCCGGCCTCGGGCTCGACGGCGTCGTTCAGGTTCGGGTCAGACACGATGGCTGCTTCTTCCTGGATACAAAGGGTGGAACGTGCGAAAGGGGCGCCGGGGTCCGACGCCTTCCGCGTGATCAGCCGAAGACGTACTTGACGACCCGGGCGAAGCCCATGTCGAGAACGGTAACAAGACCGATCATGACGACGACGAACACGATCACCACGGAGGTGTACGTCGTGAGCTGGCTACGCGTCGGCCAGACAACCTTACGGAGTTCCGCGACGATCTGGCGGTAGAACAGCGCGAGCCGACCCAGAGGGCCCTTCTTGCCGCGCTTGCCGCCCTTCCGAGTCTTCTTCTTCGACTCGGGAGCTTCATCATCGGCATCAGGCATGTCGATGGAGCCCACGGCGTCCGTCACGCTACTCACCTGATTCCGGGTCGTGGCCGTGCCGCGCCCGGTGGAGCCGCACGGCTGTGCAATGAAGTACGTACATGCGCACACATCCTGGCGAAGGAGTGTGTAGCAGGGCCGGAGGGACTTGAACCCCCAACCGCTGGTTTTGGAGACCAGTGCTCTACCAATTGAGCTACGACCCTTGGTGGTTTCCACCAACCTACCGCATCTTCCCCGGTGACCGGGTGCAGGAACGGTGCGGCTGGTGAAGGCCAACGACAGGTGAGTGTACGTGCTCAGGGCCGCCGCGTCGAACAGACAACAACCGACCGGTCCTGTCCGGATGCTGTCCAGGTCCTGTCCGGTCCCTGAAACCCCTGCGCCGACGGCTTTCGCGGTCTGCAAGCATGGGGCCATGAGCGCTGCAACTTCACCGTCCGAGCGCCGGGTTTCCGCCCGCATCGGTGCGATCTCCGAGTCCGCGACCCTCGCCGTCGACGCCAAGGCCAAGGCCCTCAAGGCCGCCGGGCGTCCGGTGATCGGCTTCGGGGCCGGCGAACCCGACTTCCCGACGCCCGACTACATCGTCGACGCCGCGGTCGAGGCCTGCCGCAACCCGAAGTACCACCGCTACACCCCCGCAGGCGGGCTCCCCGAGCTCAAGGCCGCCATCGCGGAGAAGACGCTGCGCGACTCCGGCTACGAGGTCGACGCCAGCCAGATCCTGGTGACCAACGGCGGCAAGCAGGCCATCTACGAGGCCTTCGCCGCGATCCTCGACCCGGGCGACGAGGTCATCGTGCCCGCCCCGTACTGGACCACCTACCCCGAGTCGATCCGGCTCGCCGGCGGTGTCCCGGTCGAGGTCGTCGCCGACGAGACCACCGGCTACCGGGTCTCCGTCGAGCAGCTGGAGGCCGCGCGCACCGAGAAGACCAAGGTCGTCCTGTTCGTCTCGCCCTCCAACCCGACCGGCGCGGTCTACAGCGAGGCCGACGCCGAGGCGATCGGCCGCTGGGCCGTCGAGCACGACCTGTGGGTCCTGACCGACGAGATCTACGAGCACCTCGTCTACGGCGACGCGACGTTCACCTCACTCCCGGCGATCGTCCCGGAGCTGCGCGACAAGTGCATCGTCGTCAACGGCGTCGCCAAGACGTACGCGATGACCGGCTGGCGGGTGGGCTGGATCATCGGCCCCAAGGACGTCGTCAAGGCCGCGACCAACCTCCAGTCGCACGCCACCTCCAACGTCTCCAACGTCGCCCAGGTCGCCGCGCTCGCGGCCGTCTCCGGCCCGCTGGACGCGGTCGCCGAGATGCGCACCGCCTTCGACCGCCGCCGCAACCTCATCGTGCGGATGCTCAACGAGATCGACGGCGTGTTCTGCCCGGAACCGGAGGGCGCGTTCTACGCCTACCCGGCGGTCAAGGACGTGCTCGGCAAGGAGATCCGCGGCAAGCGCCCGGCCACCACGGTCGAGCTGGCGGCCCTGATCCTGGACGAGGCGGAGGTCGCCGTCGTGCCCGGAGAGGCCTTCGGTACCCCCGGCTACCTGCGGCTTTCCTACGCACTGGGCGACAACGACCTGATCGAGGGCGTCTCGCGGATCCAGAAGCTGCTGGGCGAGGCCAAGGCCTGAGAACCCCGCGCGTCAGTGCCCCCGGCCGCCGAAATCCCCTCCGGCCGGGGGCGCTTTTTTTGTTCGAGCAGCCCCCGGAAGGGGAAAGCGGCTACCGCTCCGGCCCGCCCGTGCGGCAGGATCTTCCGATGGAGCGTGATGTACGTCTGTTGCCCAAGGCCCACCTGCACCTGCACTTCACCGGGTCGATGCGGCCCACCACCCTGCTCGAACTCGCCGACAAGTACGGGGTCCATCTCCCCGACGCCCTGACCGGCGGCGAGCCGCCGAAACTGCGGGCGACCGACGAGCGCGGCTGGTTCCGTTTCCAGCGGCTCTACGACATCGCCCGGTCCTGCCTGCGGTCCCCCGAGGACATCCAGCGCCTGGTGCGCGAGAGCGCCCAGGAGGACGTCGCGGACGGCTCCGGCTGGCTGGAGATCCAGGTCGACCCCACCTCGTACGCCCCGCTGCTCGGCGGACTGATCCCGGCCATCGAGATCATCCTGGACGCCGTGGACAGCGCCTCCCGGGACACCGGCCTGGACATGCGCGTGGTGATCGCCGCCAACCGGATGAAGCACCCGCTGGACGCCCGCACGCTGGCCCGGCTCGCCGTGCGGTACGCCGACCGGGGCGTCGTCGGCTTCGGGCTCTCCAACGACGAGCGGCGCGGGATGGCCCGTGACTTCGACCGGGCCTTCGCCATCGCCCGGGACGGCGGTCTGCTGGCGGCTCCGCACGGCGGGGAGCTGTCGGGACCCTCCAGCGTGCGCGACTGCCTCGACGACCTGGACGCCGCGCGGATCGGCCACGGTGTGCGGGCCGCCGAGGACCCCCGGCTGCTGCGCAGGCTCGCCGAGCGGCAAATCACCTGCGAGGTGTGCCCGTCGTCCAACGTGGCGCTCGGCGTCTACGAGAAGCCCGCCGATGTCCCCCTGCGCACTCTGTTCGACGCCGGCGTGCCGATGGCGCTGGGAGCGGACGATCCGCTGCTGTTCGGTTCGCGGCTGGCCGCCCAGTACGAGCTGGTGCGCCGGCACCACGGCTTCACCGACGAGGAGCTGGCCGAGCTGGCCCGCCAGTCGGTGCGCGGATCTGCGGCGCCCGTGGACGTACGGGAGAAGCTGCTGTCCGGGATCGACGACTGGCTGGCTAACTGATCCCGCCCAGGAGCGTACGGACGAGGGAGGCGGCGAAGTCCTCCAGGGACGTCGGCGGGGGCCGGCCGCCGGGGAGCGTGGAGTAGGCGAAGGCCCGCTGCGCGCAGGCGCCCAGCAGCAGGGAGGCGGCGGCGTAGGTGTCCGCGCCGGCCCGGATGCGGCCCGCGCCCTGCTCGGCGCGCAGATAGACGTCGAGCTGCTGGATCGGCAGGTGGGGCCCGGCCGCCAGCCCTCCCACGCCCTGCTCGTGGCGGCGCTTGAGCTGGGGTTCGGCGTACAGGGACGCCGCCATGGGGAAGGTCTGCTCGTAGAACAGGGCGGCCTGCCGGGCGATGTCGGTGAGGTTGCCCTCGACGCTGCCCTCGCCGGCGGTCAGCTCGGTGAGAAGGCCCCCGAGCCGGGGCAGCCGCTCCGCGAGGACGGTGACGAACAGCTCTTCCTTGCCGGAGAAGTACTTGTAGAGCGCCGCCTCCGAGCAGCCTGCCGCCTTGGCGATCTCCTTGGTGGTGGTCCGGGCGAGGCCGATGGAGAGCATCAGCTCGTACGCCGCGTCGACGATCCGGACGCGGGTGGGCTTCTGGTCCATGTGCGCTCCAACAGGCCGTGACCCGGAAATCTTGACGACCGGGCGGGGGCCACCCACCCTAGGGGTTAGTAAATACTCACCCACCCAGGGGCGCGCTATGAGGATCACCGTGTTCGGAGCGACCGGCGGCGTCGGTCAGGAAATCGTGGGCCAGGCGCTCGCGGCGGGTCACGAGGTGACGGCCGTGGTCCGGGACCCGGACCGGCTTCCGGAGCCGTTGGGACGCGCGGCGCTGCACGGTGTCGTCCGGCTGGACGACGAGGCGGCGGTGCGGGCGGCGGTCGCGGGGCGGGACGCGGTGCTCTCGGGGCTGGGTTCGCGCGGCCGGAAGGCGAACGGGGTCGCCGAGCGGCTGACCCGGCGGATCGTGTCGGCGATGGAGGCCGAGGGCACCCGGCGGCTGCTGGTGGTGAGCGCGGTGCCGGTCGGGCCGAAGGCGGCGGGCGATCCGCTCGTCGACCGGCTGTCGCTCAAACTGGTCGGGGCGGTGTTCGCGGATCTGTACGCCGATCTCGCCCGGATGGAGGCGGTGCTGGCCGCCGGCGCCACGGACTGGACCGCGGTGCGCCCGCCGAGGCTGACGGACGGGCCGCGCACGGGCGTCTACCGCAAGGTCGTGGGCGGCACGCCGCGCAGCAGCCGGACCATCTCCCGGGCCGACGTGGCGCACGCGATGCTCGCGCTGGTCGACGACCCGGCGGCCGTGAAGCAGGGCGTGGGCATCGCGTACTGACCGCGTGTCCGAGGCGCTACAGGCTGACGCCGACCGTCACCGGCTCGTTGACGAGGGTGACGCCGAAGGCCGCGTGCACTCCGGCGACAACCTCGCGGGCCAGGGCGAGCAGGTCCTCGGTGGTGGCCGCGCCCCGGTTGGTGAGGGCGAGGGTGTGCTTGGTGGAGATCCGGGCGGGGCCGCCGCCGTACCCCTTGGTGAATCCGGCCCGGTCGATCAGCCAGGCCGCCGAGGTCTTGGTGCGGCCGTCCTCGGCGGGGAACGCGGGGGGCGTCACGTCCGGTCCGAGGCGGTCGTGGACCCGGCCGAGGAACTCCTGGAAGGCGGCCGGTCCGAGGATCGGGTTGGTGAAGAAGGACCCCGCGGACCAGGTGTCGTGGTCCTCCGGGTCCAGCACCATGCCCTTGCCCGCGCGCAGCCGCAGGACGGTCTCGCGGGCGGCCGGCAGCGGCACGCGGTCGCCCTGTTCGACGCCCATGGCCCTGGCCGTTTCGGGGTACTTGAGGGGCGCGGAGAGCCCGTCGGCCTCTTCCAGCTCGAATCGGACACGCAGCACCACGAACCGGTCGGGTTCGGCCTTGAAGCGGCTGTGCCGGTACGAAAACGCGCACTCCGTGTTCGGAATCGTCACGGTCTCCCGGGTGCGCCGGTCGTAGGCGACGACCTCCGTGATGGTGGAGGACACCTCCTGTCCGTACGCGCCGACGTTCTGAATGGGTGTCGCGCCCGCGGATCCGGGGATGCCCGCCAGGCACTCGATGCCCGCGAGACCCGCCTCGACGGTCCGGGCGACCGCGTCGGTCCACACCTCTCCGGCCGCCAGCTCCAGCGACGTACCGGAGAGCTCGAAGCCCTTGGTGGCGATGCGCAGCGCGGTGCCGTCGAAGCCCTTGTCCCCGATGACCAGGTTGGAGCCGCCGCCGATGACGAGCAGCGGGGTGCCGCTCGCGTCGGCCTCGCGGACGGCGGCGATCACCTCGGCGTCGGTCGTGGCGGTCAGCAGCCGGGCGGCGGGGCCGCCGAGCCGGAAGGTGGTCAGGGGGGCGAGGGGGGCGTCGTGGAGTTCCTGCACGGGGACAAGAGTACGGTCCGCGCCCCCGCCGCTCGTGCGGGGCCACGGACCGTACGCCGGGGGCGGGCGGCTCAGAGGGCCGCGTCTCAGGCCAGCCGGACCACGGCCCGGGACATCCCCAGCACCTTCTTGCCGTCGCACACGGCGACCAGGTCCACCCGGACCAGGTTGTCGTCCAGCTTCGCCGCGACCTTGCCGCTGACCTCGATCAGGGCGCCCTTGTCGTCGTTGGGCACGACGACCGGCTTGGTGAACCGCACCCCGTAGTCGACGACCGCGCCCGGGTCGCCGGCCCAGTCCGTGACGACCCGGACCGCCTCGGCCATCGTGAACATGCCGTGCGCGATCACGTCCGGCAGTCCGACCTCGCGCGCGAACTTCTCGTTCCAGTGGATCGGGTTGAAGTCGCCCGAGGCGCCCGCGTACTGCACGAGCGTGGCCCGTGTCACCGGGAACGACTGCGCCGGCAGCTCGGTGCCGACCTCGACCGACCCGTAAGGGACCTTCGCCGTCATCACGCCTCCTCGGCGGCGCGCGCCACCAGCTTCGTGACCGCCGTGACCACCAGCTCACCGGCCTCGTCGTGCACGTCCCCGCGAATGTCGAGAACGTCGTTGCCCGCCAGGGACTTGATGCTCTCGATCGTCGACGTGACCGTCAGCCGGTCCCCCGCCCGCACCGGACGCACGTAACTGAACTTCTGGTCCCCGTGGACCACACGGCTGTAGTCCAGGCCCAGCTGCGGGTCCTGGACCACCACTCCGGCGGCCCGGTAGGTGATCGAGAAGACGAACGTGGGCGGCGCGATCACATCGGCGTGACCGAGCTCACGGGCGGCCTCCCGGTCGACGTACGCCGGGTGGGTGTCGCCCACCGCCTCGGCGAACTCGCGGATCTTCTCCCGGCCGACCTCGTACGCCGGAGTGGGCGGATAGGTCCGCCCCACGAAGGACTGGTCGAGCGCCATGAGCTCGCTACCTCCTGAGAAACCTGGTGAAAGACGGACAAGGGCACGCCCCCGTGCGGGGAACGACCTCATACAACGACACGAGGCCGCCCCCAGAGGGGACGGCCTCGTGTACGAGCCTGATTCAGCGCGTTTCGCGGTGCGCGGTGTGCGAGTTGCAGCGCGGGCAGTGCTTCTTCATCTCAAGACGGTCCGGGTTGTTACGCCGGTTCTTCTTGGTGATGTAGTTCCGCTCCTTGCACTCCACGCAGGCCAGCGTGATCTTCGGGCGGACGTCGGTGGCAGCCACGTGAGTGCTCCTTGGACGGACGTTGGACGGATGAACGCATAAAAGGGTAGCCGATCGAAGGACCGACCCAACAATCGGCTACCGTTAGTAGCGGTGACCGGACTTGAACCGGTGACACAGCGATTATGAGCCGCTTGCTCTACCGACTGAGCTACACCGCTTTGATGATGAGTCCCCCCGCCGAAGCGGGGATTCCCGATCACCAGAGCCCCAATGCGGAATCGAACCGCAGACCTTCTCCTTACCATGGAGACGCTCTACCGACTGAGCTATTGGGGCGAGCGATGAAGACATTACACGGTCCTCGGCCGGTTGCCCAAATCCGTTTGTGCCGCATCCTCCGGCCCCCCGTCCGGGGCCTCCCACACCCCCTGATCAGGGCTTGATCCAGGACGCGTCCGCATCCGGACCCGGCCGGGTCCACAGCCGACGCAGGCGCATTAGTGCGACTATTCCGCTCCTCCCGGAAGCCGCCCCCGCACGCCCCTAGGGTGTGGTCACTCCGTGTGATCTTGCACCCCTCCCAGGAGCGCGATGCCTGACAGTCAGCCACGGCGGCCCGACGACAACGCGCCCGACAGCGCCGACGCAGCCACCACCGCCGACACCCCCGCCCTCGTCCTCGGCGGCGCCCGCCTCTCCGACGGCCGGGCCGTGGACGTACGCCTGAGCGGCAGCCGGATCGAGGCAGTCGGCACCGCGGGCAGCCTCACCGCCCGCGGCCCCCGGATCGACCTCCGCGGCTATCTGCTGCTCCCCGCCCCGGCCGAACCCCACGCCCACAGCGACACCGCCCTCACCGCGGACAGTCTGGGCCCCGACAGCCCGGGCCCCGCGTCCCACCGCGCCGAGGACATCCAGCGCCGCGCCACGGAGGCGGCCCTGCTCCAACTCGGCCACGGCGCCACCGCCCTGCGCACCCACGTACGCGTCGGAGACGTCCAGGGCCTCGCCCCGCTCGAAGCCGTCCTGCAGACCCGGCGCGCCCTGCGCGGCCTCGCCGACGTGATGCCCGTCGCGGTCCCCCGGCTCCTCACCGGCGTAGCGGGAGCGGACAGCCTCGCGATGCTCAGGGACGCGGTGAAGATGGGCGCGGCCGTCGTCGGCGGCTGCCCCGACCTCGACCCCGACCCCACGGGCTACACCGAAGCCGTCCTGGAGATCGCCGCCGAGCACGGCTTGCCCGTGGACCTGCACACCGACGCCGACGACCCCGCCCGGCTGGCCCGGCTCGCCGCGATGGCCGCCGGGCTGCGCCCGGATGTCGCCCTCGGCCCCTGCGCCGGTCTGGCCCACCTTCCCCTGGACGCGGCGGCCCGCGCGGCCGACCGGCTCGCCGCCGCCGGGATCACCGTGGTCTGCCTGCCCCAGGGCGGCTGCGCCGGTTCCGACCGCCGGACGACCGCCCCCGTACGCCTCCTGCGCTCCGCAGGCGTGCACGTCACGGCGGGCAGCGGCGCGCTGCGGGACACGGCCAATCCGGTCGGCCGCGGCGATCCGCTCGAAGCCGCCTACCTCCTCGCCTCGCAGGCGGGGCTGCGCGCCGAGCAGGCGTACGGTCTGGTCTCCACGAGCGCCCGCGCGGCCCTCGGCCTGCCCGACGTACGCGTCGAGGCGGGCTTCCCGGCCGAACTCCTCGCCGTACGCGGCGAACGGCTCTCCGCGGCGCTCTCCCTCGCGTACAGCCGCATCGTCATCCACCGCGGCCGGATCGTGGCCCGTACCAGCGCCGTACGCGAGTACTGCGACTCCGACGCCGACGCCGCCGCGGGCCTCGGCGGACTTCCGCGCCAGGGCAGGCCCGACCCGGGCGCCGGGCCTAGGAACTGAGCGCGACCCCGTCCCCGGGCGTACGGTCGGAGGTATGCGCATTGTCATCGCAGGTGGACACGGACAGATCGCACTGCGGCTGGAGCGGCTGCTCGCCGCACGCGGGGATGAAGCCGTAGGGATCATCCGCAACCCCCAACAGAGTCAGGACCTGACCGACGCCGGCGCCGAACCCGTCGTGCTGGACCTCGAATCGGCCACCGTGGAGCAGACCGCGGAGGTGCTGCGCGGCGCGGACGCGGCCGTCTTCGCGGCGGGCGCCGGGCCGAACAGCGGCACCGCCCGCAAGGACACCGTCGACCGTGACGCGGCCGTGCTGTTCGCCGACGCGGCCGAGGCGGCGGGCGTCCGCCGTTACCTCGTCGTCTCCTCGATGGGCGCCGACCCCGACCACCCCGGCGACGAGGTCTTCGACGTGTATCTGCGGGCCAAGGGCGCCGCGGACGCGGCCGTTCGCTCCCGCACGGCGCTGGACTGGACGATCCTGCGCCCCGGCATGCTGACGAATGACGCGGGCACCGGACAGGTCCTCCTGGCCGCCTCGACGGGCCGTGGCCCGATCCCCCGCGACGACGTGGCGGCCACGCTGCTGGAGCTGCTGGACACCCCGGCGACGGCGGGCCTCACCCTGGAGGCGATCTCCGGGAACGTGCCCGTGACGGTGGCCGTGAAGGACGTCGCGGGCAACTGATCCGCGCCGGATCCCTGCGGCACGCCGCCCTCTTCGGACAACGAGGAAGCCCCCGACCGGACAACCGGTCGGGGGCTTCGTTCGCGTGGCGGCGCCAGGGTTCGAACCTGGGTAGGCTGAGCCGGCAGATTTACAGTCTGCTCCCTTTGGCCACTCGGGCACACCGCCTCGAACGACGCGTTGGATCTCGTGGTGAGCTCCTTGGCGACGACGTAAACAATACCCGATGGCCAGGGGTGCTCCGCCACCTCATTGATCAGCGCCCGGAGGGTGCGGCGGTGGCTAGGCTTTGGCCTGTATCCCCACGCACATTCGACGCAAGGAGCCACACGTCATGGCCGACTCCAGTTTCGACATCGTCTCGAAGGTCGAGCGGCAGGAGGTCGACAACGCCCTCAACCAGGCCGCCAAGGAGATCTCCCAGCGCTACGACTTCAAGGGCACGGGCGCCTCGATCTCGTGGTCGGGCGAGAAGATCCTGATGGAGGCGAACGGCGAGGAGCGCGTCAAGGCCATCCTCGACATCTTCCAGTCCAAGCTGATCAAGCGCGGGATCTCGCTGAAGTCGCTGGACGCCGGTGAGCCGCAGCTCTCCGGCAAGGAGTACAAGATCTTCGCCACGATCGAGGAAGGCATCTCCCAGGAGAACGCCAAGAAGGTGGCGAAGACGATCCGCGACGAGGGTCCGAAGGGCGTCAAGGCGCAGGTCCAGGGCGACGAGCTGCGCGTCAGCTCGAAGAGCCGGGACGACCTCCAGGCCGTTCAGGCGCTGCTGAAGGGCAAGGACTTCGAGTTCGCGATCCAGTTCGTGAACTACCGGTAGTCACGGCAGTCGACTGCCGTACACGGGGGCACACCGCCGGGGCCGACCTCGACGGCGTGCCTCTCCGTGTTTCCGGCCCGTGCGGGGGATGCGAAGCGTTCGGATGCGATGTCCGAATTCCGCCGGTGACGGTGGGGCGGACAGGCGCAGACTGACCGTACGGACCGGGGAAGTGAGAAGGCATGACGACGACGGTGTACGCGCGGGTGGAGAGCCCGCTGGGCGAGTTGCTGCTGGTCGGCGAGGCGACGTCGGCGACGGACGACGCGGATGCGGCCGGTGGCGTCCGGTTGCGTTCGTTGTCCGTGCCCGGCCAGAAGGGCGGCGTGGCCGTCCAGGACGGCTGGCGGCACGCCCCCGAGGCGTTCGCGGACGTCGCCCGGCAGTTGGAGGCGTACTTCGCGGGGCGTTCGACGCGATTCGACGTGCCGCTGGCCGAGGGTCTGGGCACGGAGTTCCAGCGGCGGGTCTGGGCGGTGCTGGAGTCGATCCCGTACGGGAGCACGGTGTCGTACGGGCAGGTCGCGGCACAGGTCGGCGCCTCGGGCGCGGGGGTGCGGGCCGTGGGCACGGCGATCGGGCGCAATCCGCTGCTGGTCGTGCGGCCGTGCCACCGGGTGATCGGGGCGGACGGGGCGCTGCGGGGGTACGCGGGCGGGCTGGAGCGGAAGAAGCTGCTGCTGGGGATCGAGGGCCGTGCGGGGCGGTCCGAGTCGTGACTCCCGCGCCCCCGCCGCCCTCTGACGGCCCCTCCCCCGAGGGCCCCTCCTCGGGCGGCCCTTCCTCCGACGGTCTGTTCCGGCGGCCGCGTACGGTCGTGGCGCCGGGGGCCGTCCATGTGCCGGAGTGGCTTGCGGTGGAGCAGCGGGCGGAGTTGGTGGTGGCGTGCCGTCAGTGGGCACGGGGGCCGGTCCCGTTGCGGCACACCGTGCTGCCGGGCGGCGGGGTGATGTCGGTGCGGACGGTGTGCCTGGGGTGGCACTGGCAGCCGTACCGGTACGCGCGTACGGCCGACGATGTGAACGGCGCCCGGGTGGCCGCGTTCCCGGACTGGCTGGGCGACCTGGGGCGGGCGGCGGTGGCCGAGGCGTACGGGGACGAGGGCGCGGCACGGGCGTTCGCGCCGGACACCGCGCTCATCAACTTCTATGACGACGCCGCGCGGATGGGGATGCATCAGGACAAGGAGGAGCGGTCGAGCGCTCCTGTGGTGTCGTTGAGCATCGGGGCGAGGTGTGTGTTCCGCTTCGGGAACACGAAGGGACGCGGGCAGCCCTACACGGATGTGGAGTTGGCGTCCGGGGATCTGTTCGTCTTCGGCGGGCCGTCGCGGTTCGCGTTCCACGGGGTGCCGAAGGTGTACACGGGAACGGCCGACCCGGCAGCGGGGCTGCGGGCCGGCCGGTTGAACCTGACGCTGCGGGAGACCGGGATGGCGTCGGGGGACGCGTAGGAGAGCGTGGCCCGACCCGGACGGCGACGGTCAGCGGCGGTCGCGGGAGTGGCCGAACAGCAGCCGGTAGGCGATCAGCAGGACCAGGGAGCCGGCGATGGCGGCGATCCAGGTCGCGGTGTCGTAGAAGTCGTTGCTGATGGGGCGGTCGAGGAACTGGCTGGAGAGCCAGCCGCCGACGAAGGCCCCGGCGATGCCGATGAGGGTGGTGCCGATGATGCCGCCCGGGTCACGTCCCGGGAGGAGGATCTTGGCTATGAGTCCGGCGAGCAGGCCGAGAATGATCCAACTGATGATGCCCATGTCGCTGCACCTACCCCTTGCTTCGTCTTGAACTCCAAGACGCGGCGGGCAGGTGTTCGGTTCCTCGGGGGCGCCGGACTCGACCGGTCAGCGGGTGGCGAAGGGCTGGTCCGAGGGGACGATCTCCTTGCCGAAGGGCATGAGGGAGACGGGGATCAGCTTGAAGTTGGCGATGCCCAGGGGGATCCCGATGATGGTGATGCACAGCGCGATGCCCGTGGTGATGTGGCCGAGGGCGAGCCACCAGCCGGCGAGGATCAGCCAGAGGACGTTGCCCGCGCAGGAGGGCGAGCCCGCGTCCCGGCGGTCGACGACGGTGTAGCCGAACGGCCAGAGGGCGTAGACGCCGATCCGGAAGGCGGCCACGCCGAAGGGGATGCCGATGATGGTGATGCAGAGCAGGACGCCCGCGAGCAGGTAGCCGAGGAACATCCAGAATCCGCAGAGGATCAGCCAGATGATGTTCAGGATGGTTTTCACGGGCGATGACCTGCCATCTGTTCGAGTCGGGCGATGCGCTCCGCCATCGGCGGGTGCGTCGAGAACATTTTCGCCATCCCCTGACCGGGGCGGAAGGGGTTCGCGATCATCATGTGGCTCGCGGTCTCGATCCTGGGCTCGGGCGGAAGCGGGAGCTGTTTGGTCCCGGCGTCGAGCTTGCGCAGGGCGCTGGCGAGCGCCAGCGGGTCCCCGGTGAGCTGGGCCCCGGAGGCGTCGGCCTCGTACTCCCGCGAGCGGCTGACGGCGAGCTGGATGACGGAGGCGGCGAGCGGCCCCAGGATCATGATCAGGAGCATGCCGAGGAGGCCGGGCCCCTCGTCGTCGTTGGAGCGGCCCACCGGGATGAGCCAGGCGAAGTTGACCAGGAACATCACGACGGAGGCGAGGGCTCCGGCGACGGACGAGATGAGGATGTCCCGGTTGTAGACATGGCTGAGCTCATGGCCGAGGACGCCGCGCAGCTCGCGTTCGTCGAGGATCTGGAGGATGCCCTCGGTGCAGCAGACGGCGGCGTTGCGCGGATTGCGCCCGGTGGCGAAGGCGTTGGGCGCCTGGGTCGGGGAGATGTAGAGGCGCGGCATGGGCTGACGGGCGGCCGTGGAGAGCTCGCGCACGATGCGGTAGAGCTGCGGCGCCTCGAATTCGCTGACCGGGCGGGCGCGCATGGCCCGCAGGGCCAGTTTGTCGCTGTTCCAGTACGCGTACGCGTTGGTGCCGACGGCGACCAGGAGCGCGACGATCAGTCCCGTACGCCCGAAGAAACTGCCGATGACGATGATGAGTGCGGACAGTCCCCCGAGGAGTACGGCGGTCTTGAGCCCGTTGTGCCGGCGGTGCACGGTACGCCCTCCAAGTGGTGCAGCAGGGGAACCCTTTGCATGGTGGTGCTCCACTCCCCAGTGGAGCCTCCTGTACTGGTCAACGCCAGGCGAGAGGAGCTAGTTCCCTTGTGCGTGCGGCCGGAGGGCGGGGGCTGTGCCGCGTGTTCGCGCCGGTCGGGCCCCCGGCCCCGTACGGAGTGACGCTGGGCCGTACGGGTGGCGGCGGGCCGTCCTGATGGTGCGGGGTGACTCGGTGGGGCGGTACTGCCCCGTGCGGGGTCAGTGCTGCCGTGCGGTGGGTGGCCGCTGAGCGGTCAGTGCTGCTGTGCGGGGAGCTTGGCGAGGGAGAGGGCCTCGGCGTCGGGCTCGACCTCGCTGGTGCAGTGGCCGCAGCGGGAGGCCACGGCGGGGATCTCGCTGAAGCAGCGCGGGCAGTCGCGGAGGGCCGCCTTGATGTCGACGGCCTCTTCCTTCGCGAAGCGGTTCTGGACCTTGGCCATGGGGACCACGACGCAGAAGTAGAGGACCGCGGCGGTGATGATGAAGGCGATGGCGGCGCTGACGAAGAGGCCGTAGGGGAAGTCGACTCCGTCGACCGTGTAGTGGGCCTTGCTGAAGTCGCCGGTGCCGCGGGTGGCGAGACCGATGAGCGGGGTGATGAAGGCGTTGCTGAAGCCGGTGACGACCGCGGTGAAGGCGGCACCGACGGCGAGACCGATCGCCATCGAGATGACGTTCCCGCGCAGGATGAAGTCCTTGAACCCGTTCAGCACTGCTCTCTCTCCTCGTTTTCCCCGACGTGTCCACGCCGAATACGTGACGTATGCAGCCAAGACCATGCCCTGCGGCGGGCGCCGTGGGCAAACCGATCTTTCGGGGTCGGGCGCCCTCAGAAGAGGCTGACGGCGGCGAAGCGCAGGACGGCCTGCGGGACCCCGGACAGCAGGATTCCGGCGGCGGATGTGAGGACGATCGCCGTGGTGAGCGGGGTGGGCGCGCGGAATCGGCGGGCCGGCGCGGAGGCCGGGGATCCGGTGTCCGGCCCGGCCGTTTCCGGGGCCCCGGCCGGCGCGCGGAAGAGGATCGCGGTCCACTGAAGGTAGTAGTAGAGAGCGATCACCACGTTGACGGCCATGACGACGGCGAGCCAGCCGAGGCCCGCGTCGACCGCCGCCGAGAAGACGGTGACCTTCGCGAAGAGCCCGATGATGCCGGGCGGCAGTCCGGCCAGGCAGAGCAGGAAGAACCCGAGGGCCAGGGCGGCGAGGGGCCGGGTGGCGTACAGGCCCCGGTAGTCGGAGAGCCGGTTGCCGGGGTGCGTACGGGCGACGAGGGCGGCGACCGCGAACGCGCCCAGGTTCACCACGGCGTACATGAGCGCGTACGCCACGGTGGAGCCGATCTGTTCGTCGCTGGAGTACGCGGCGGCGGCGATCGGGACCAGGAGGTAGCCGGCCTGGGCGACGGAGGACCAGGCGAGGAGGCGGACGGCGCTGCGGGCACGGGCGGCGTTCTGGCGGAGGGCCGCGACGTTGCCGACGGTCATGGTGAGCGCGGCCAGGACAGCGAGGGCGGGCCCCCAGACGTCCGCATAAGAGGGGAACGCGATGACGGTCACCAGAATGAGGCCCGAGAACCCTACGGCCTTCCCCACCACGGAGAGGTAGGCGGCGATCGGCAGGGGCGCGCCGACGTAGGTGTCGGGGACCCAGAAGTGGAAGGGCGCGGCGGCCGTCTTGAAGGCGAAACCGACGAGCGTGAGGGCCACCCCGGTCTTGGCGAGGGTGTCGAGGACCGGGGCGACGTCGTCGAGACGGTCGGCGATCTCGGTGAGGTGCAAGGTGCCGGTGGCGGCGTACACGAAGCTGACGCCGAGCAGCATGACGGCGGTGGCGACGACGGAGGAGAGGAAGAACTTCAGCGCGGCCTCGGAGGAGCGCCGGTCGCCGCGCCTGATGCCGACGAGGGCGAACGCGGGCAGGGAAGCGACTTCGAGGGCGACGACGAGCGTGGCGAGGTCACGGGAGGCGGGCAGCAGGGCCGCTCCCGAGGCGGAGGCCAGGAGCAGGAACCAGTACTCCCCCGCCGGCAGCTTGCGGGTGTCGTCGAGCGAGAGCAGGACGGTGAGGAACGCGCCGCCGAGGACGAGGGCCTGGATGACGACGGTGAAGTGGTCGGCGGTGTAGCTGCATGCCTGGGCGCCGGTGGTGACGCAGAAGGTGGACCGGTCCCCGGAGCGCAGGGGGATCAGGAACGCCAGGGCGGCGGCGAGCGCGGTGAGGGTGGCGTACCCGAGGAGCCGTTTGCGGTGGGCGGGCAGGAACAGGTCGGCGACGAGGACGACCAGGGCGGCCAGCGCGGTGAGGGTGGGGGGCGCGATGGCGAGCCAGTCGATGGACTGGACGGCGCTGGGGACGTCGGCCGCGAGGAGGCTTCCGGCGGCGTCGCCGGTTCCGGCGGTCGTCGTGTCCGGGGCCTGCGCGACAAGGCTTCCGGCGGTGGTGCTGAGGGCCGCGGTCACGACTTGCCTCCTGCGAGAAGCTGCTGCACGGCGGGGTCGCTGAGGCCGAGGAGGACGGCGGGCCAGAGGCCGGCGACGACGGTGAGCACGGCGAGCGGGGTCCAGGCGGCGGCTTCGTACGGGTGAATGTCGGCGAGCTGCGGCGTGGTGGCGGTGCGGGGGCCGGCGGCTCCGGACGGCTCCGGGCCGTCGGGCGTCTGCGGGGCCCGGTCGTCGGGCGACAGCCGGAAGTGGGGTGCGTGCTCGCCCATGCAGACGCGGCGGACGACGATGAGCATGTACGCGGCGGTCAGCAGGGTGCCGAACGCCCCGATGGCCATGAAGGTGCGGAACGCGGGGCGGCTGAGGCCTTCGGCGGGGCTGTACGCGCCGAACAGGGTGAGCATCTCGCCCCAGAATCCGGCGAGTCCGGGCAGGCCGAGCGAGGCGACGGCGGCGAAGGCGAGCAGCGCGCCGAGGCGGGGGGCCCGGCCGTAGAGTGCGGCTCCGGTCGCTCCGGCGAGGGTGTCGAGGTCGGCGGTGCCGTAGCGGTCCTTGACGGCGCCGACCAGGAAGAACAGCAGGCCGGTGATGAGGCCGTGGGCGATGTTGGCGAAGAGCGCGCCGTTGACTCCGGTGGGGGTCATGGTCGCGATGCCGAGCAGGACGAAGCCCATGTGACCGACGGACGAGTACGCGATGAGCCGCTTGAGGTCGCCCTTGGCGCCGGTACGGGCCAGGGCCAGGCAGGCGAGGGATCCGTAGACGATGCCGACGACGGCGAACGCGGCGAGGTAGGGCGCGAAGGTGCGCATGCCGTCCGGTGCGACGGGGAGCAGGATCCGGACGAATCCGTACGTTCCCATCTTCAGCAGGACGCCCGCGAGGAGGACGGATCCGACGGTCGGGGCGGCGGTGTGGGCGTCGGGCAGCCAGCTGTGCAAGGGCCACATCGGAGTCTTCACGGCGAGCCCGAGACCGATCGCGAGTACCGCGATGACCTGCACGGATGTAGTGAGGCCGCGGCCGTTGTCAGTAGCGAGTGCCACCATGTCGAAAGTGCCGCTCTTCAGCCCGATGAGGAGGAGGCCGAGCAGCATGACGACCGAGCCGAGCAGCGTGTAGAGGATGAACTTCCAGGCGGCCGCCTGCCGTTGGTCGCCGCCCCAGCGATTGATGAGGAAGTACATCGGGATGAGGACCATCTCGAAGGCGAGGAAGAAGAGCAGCAGGTCGAGGACGGCGAAGGTGGCGAGGGTGCCGGACTCCAGGACGAGGACGAGGGCGACGAACACCTTCGGTGAGGGGCCCGCGGGCAGCTTGAAGTAGCTGTACAGCGCGCAGAGGAAGGTCAGCAGCGCGGTCAGGACCAGGAGGGGGAGCGAGATGCCGTCGACGCCGAGGTGGATGCGGACGTCGAGCGCCGGGATCCAGCTGATGTCGGTGGTCGCCTGCATCCTGGCGGGGTGGTCGTGGTCGAAGCCCGCGGCCAGGACGATCGCGGCGACGAGGACGGCGCCGGTGACGGTCACGCCGTGGCGGAGCACGGCCTGGTCGGGGTTCCGTCCCCTGAGCCCGGGCGGGGCGGGGAGCAGGGCCGCGAGGGCGCCGAGGAGCGGGGCGACGACGATGAACGCCAGAAGGAACTGCATCACGGACGGGCTGATATCGATCACGGTCACGACCCCGCGTTGACGTTGGCGAAGACGACGGCGGCGATCGCCAGGGCGAGGGACCCGGCGAGCAGGGCGCTGACGTAGGTCTGAACGTTGCCGGTCTGGGCCCGGCGGACGGCGGTGCCGAGGAGGCGGGTGACGGAGCCCGTTCCGTTGACGTAGGTGTCGACGACCTCGCGGTCCAGGAAGCGGACGAGGCGGGCGGCTGCCCGGACGGGCCGGACGAACAGCGCCGTGTACAGGGCGTCGAGGTGGAAGCCGGTGACCGCGTGGCGGTGCAGCGGGCCCAGGAGGAGCCTGCCGGGATCGGCCGGGTCGGGGGCGTCCGCGATGGTGCCGTAGACGGCGGTGTGGGACGTCATGGCCTCGGCTTCGACGAGAGCGGGTTCAGCGCCGGGGTGGGCGGCCACGGCCCCGATGGGGGTGCGGGCGGCGAGGGCGGTGGTGTGGCGCCAGGCGCCGTAGGTGACGAGGCCGCCGACGAGCGTGATGCCGGTGGAGAGGACGGCGGTGGTGAGGGACGGCGTGAGTTCGTGCCCGTCGAACCAGTCGCCGAGCAGGCCGGCGGTGAGGCCGAAGCCGATGGTGGGGACGGCCAGGATCCACAGGACGGAGGTCATGGCGAGGGGCTGCTTGCCGTGGTCGGGGACTTCGGCCCCGCGGCCGCGGAAGGCGAGGAGCCAGAGGCGTACGGCGTAGGAGGCGGTCAGGACCGCGGCGAGGAGCCCGGCGATCAGGATCGTCCATCCCGCGGCGGCCGGGGCGACGGTCCGGTCCCCCAGCGCGGTGTGCTCGGCGGCGACGAGCACGGCTTCCTTGGAGAAGAAGCCGGCGAACGGCGGGATGGCGGCCAGCGCGAGGAGCGCGACGGTCATCGTCCAGTAGGCGTCGGGGATGCGGCGGGCGAGGCCGCTCATCCGGGACATGGCGGCGAGCGAGTTGGTGCCCGCGGCGTGGATGACGACGCCCGCGGCGAGGAAGAGGACGGCTTTGAACGCACCGTGCGAGATGAGGTGGAAGACGGCCGCGCCCCGGTCGCCGACGGCGAGGGCGCCCGACATGTAGCCGAGCTGACCGATCGTCGAGTAGGCGAGGACGCGTTTGATGTCGTCCTGGGCAAGGGCGGCGAGCCCGGACCCGATCATCGTGACGGCCGCCATCACGGCGAGAACGACGAGCGCCGCGCCGGAGGCCGCGAAGACGGGCAGCAGACGGGCCACGAAGTAGATGCCGGCGGCGACCATCGTCGCGGCGTGGATGAGCGCGGAGACGGGGGTGGGGCCGGCCATCGCGTCGGGCAGCCAGGTGTGCAGGGGGAACTGCGCCGACTTGCCCGCGACGCCCGCGAGGAGCAGCAGGGCGATGAGCGTGGGGTGCTCAAGACCGCCGTTGGCGACGGCGGCGAGGATCCTGGTGATCCGGAAGCTGCCGGTGTCGGCGGCCAGCGCGAACAGGCCGATCAGGAAGGGGACGTCGCCGAGCTTGGTGACCAGGAAGGCCTTGAGGGAGGCGGCCCGGGCCTCGGGCGTCTCCCAGTAGTGGCCGACGAGGAAGTACGAGCAGATGCCCATGATCTCCCAGCCGACCAGGAGCACCATCAGGTCGCCGGAGTAGACGACCAGGAGCATCGCGGAGGTGAAGAGGGAGACGAGGGCCGCGTAGGAGGGGTAGCGGGCGTCGTCGCGGAGGTAGGCCGTGGAGTAGAGCTGTACGCAGGTGGCGACGACGGTGACGAGGACGGCGACCAGCACGGCGAAGCCGTCGAGGTGCAGCGCCAGGTCGATCGGGACCGACCCGGTGGGCGTGAGCTGGGTCGCGGCGTCGATGGCCCGGCCGCCGCCCTGCCGGACGGCGACGAGCACGGCGAGGACGGCCGCGGTGAGGGTCGGGAGGATCGCCAGCGGCCGGACGAAGCCGGGGGCGGTGCGGCCGACGGCGAGCCCGGCGAGGGCGCCGAGGAACGGAAGGAGGGGGACGAGGGCGGCGAGGGTCGTGGTGGTCACGTGGTGGCCTCTGCCTTCTTGGTCTTTCCTGCTTTCCCGTCCGCCCGGCCGGGGGCCGTCTCGGCGCCGTCGATTTCTGCGCCGTCGGCCTCTGCGGTGTCGGGAAGCCTTTCGGCCTCGTCCGTCTCGGCGGTGTCGCGGAGCCGGTCGATGTCGGAGGTGCCCCGGTTGCGGTAGACGGCCAGGACGATCGCGAGGCCGATGCCGATCTCGGCGGCGGCGATGGCGATGGTGAAGAGCGTGAGGGCCTGGCCGGAGTGGAGGGTGTCGCGGAGCCAGACGTCGAAGGCGACGAGGTTGAGGTTGACGGCGTTGAGCATCAGCTCGACGGACATCAGGACGAGGATCGCGTTGCGGCGGGCGAGGACGCCGTAGAGGCCGACGCAGAAGAGGAGGGCGGCGAGGACGGCGGGATAGGCGAGGTGCATCAGCGCTGCGCCTCCTTGCCGGGTGTGCCGGGGCGGCTCGTGGTGCCGGTGCCGGTGCCTGTGCTCGTGCCCGTGCTCGTGTCCGTGTCGCGTTTGCGGGACAGGACGATCGCGCCGACGAGAGCGGCGAGCAGGAGGACGGAGAGCGCCTCGAAGGGGAGGACCCAGTTCCGGAAGAGGAAGGCTCCGGTGACGGCGGTGGAGCCCTGGACGGGCCCGTCGAGGTCGATCCAGGTCGTACGGAAGGCGTCCACGACGACCCAGGCGAGGGCGGCGGCCGAGGCGAGGGCCACACCGAGGGCCACCCACCGGTTGCCCGAGTCGGCGTCCGGGGAGCGGCCGATGGGGGCCCGGGTGAGCATCAGGCCGAAGAGGAGGAGGACGACGATGGAACCGACGTAGATCAGTACCTGGACCCAGGCGATGAACTCCGCGGTGAGCAGGAGGTACTCGACGGCCAGCCCGCCGAGCGCGACGACGAGCCAGAGCGCGGCGTGCACCAGTTGCCTGGTGGTGACGGTGATGACGGCGGCGCCGAGGGTGGCGAGGCCGACGAGGAGGAACGCGATCTCGACGCCGGACGGGGAGAGGAAGCCGGGGTGGTCGCCTGCGGCGGAGGCGAGCAGAGAGGGTGCGGTGTGCAGCATCACGGAGTTCCTCCCTTCTCGTCCCGCTGTTGCCGGGGCTCTTGCTCCTCCTGCTGTTCCTGTGCGCGTTGGGCGGCGAGTTTGTCCGCGGCCTTGCGGGCTGCGGCGATCTCCTTCGGCTCCTCCGCGCCGGGGTCGAGGGCGGGCGGCTCCGGCACGGTCCACATCCACTCGCGGAGCTTGTCCCGCTCGTGGGTGAGCTCGTGGATGTCCGTCTCCGCGTACTCGAACTCGGGTGACCAGAACAGCGCGTCGAAGGGGCAGACCTCGATGCAGATACCGCAGTACATGCAGAGGGAGAAGTCGATGGCGAAGCGGTCGAGGACGTTCCGGCTGCGCTCACGGCCGCCGGGGGCGGCGGGCGGCGATGTCTCCTTGTGGGAGTCGATGTAGATGCACCAGTCGGGGCACTCACGGGCGCAGAGCATGCAGACCGTGCAGTTCTCCTCGAACAGCCCGATGACGCCTCGGGAGCGGGGCGGGAGTTCGGGCTGGGTGTCGGGGTACTGCGCGGTGACGGTCTTCTTCGTCATCGTGCGCAGGGTGACGGCAAGGCCTTTGGCCAGGCCGGATCCGGGGATCGGGGGCATCAGTTGATCGCCACCTTCACGATGCCGGTGAGCGCGATCTGCGCGAGGGCGAGCGGGACGAGGGTGGTCCAGGCGAGCTTTTGCAACTGGTCCTCACGCAGACGCGGGTAGCTGACGCGCAGCCAGATGACGACGAACGCGAGGAGGGCGGTCTTGAGGAGGGTCCAGAGCCAGCCGAGTCCGTCGGCACCGAACGGGCCGTGCCAGCCGCCGAGGAAGAGGACGGTGGTCAGGGCGCACAGGATGACGATGCCCGCGTACTCGGCGAGGAGGAACAGGGCGAAGCGCAGACCGGTGTACTCGGTGTACGCACCGAAGATGATCTCGGAGTCGGCCACCGGCATGTCGAACGGCGGTCGCTGGAGTTCGGCGAGACCGGCCACGAAGAAGACCAGGGCGCCGACGATCTGCCAGGGCAGCCACCACCACGTGAAGGCGTCGAGGATGCCGGTGAGCGAGACCGTACCGGCCGCCATGGCCACGGAGGCGGCAGCCAGGAGCATCGGCAGCTCGTAGGAGAGGAGTTGCGCGGCGGTGCGGAGACCGCCGAGCAGGGAGAACTTGTTGGCGGACGCCCAGCCGGCCATGAGCGAGCCGAGGACGCCGATGCCCATGACGGCGAGCACGAAGAAGATGCCCGCGTCGACGACCTGGCCGACCGCGCCGTCGCCGGGGCCGACGGGGATGACGGCGAGGACGAGGAGGTACGGGAGGAGGGCGACGGCGGGGGCGAGCTGGAAGACGCGGCGGTCGGCGGCGGCCGGGACCACGTCCTCCTTCTGCGCGAACTTCACGCCGTCCGCGACGAGCTGGGCCCAGCCGTGGAAGCCGCCTGCGTACATGGGGCCCAGGCGGCCCTGCATGTGCGCCATGACCTTGTGTTCCGTCTGGCCCACGAGGAGGGGGGCGACCAGGAACACGACGAAGACGACGGCCAGACGGAGGGCGACGTCGAGAACGTCGTTCACTCGGGATCGCCTCCGGCGGGGTGGTCTGGAGCGGGGCTGTCTGGGGCGG
>NZ_QWFA01000359.1 GCF_003501885.1 Streptomyces globisporus | reverse complement strand
GTGGTGTGGCCATCCGGGCGAGTCCCGGCCCGCCCCGGCCCCCGCACCCTCCGCCGAAGGGCTGGTGGTGGGCATGGTGGTGCCGACCACCGAGTACTACTACGCGGACGTCGTGCGCGGCGCCCGGCAGACCGTCGAGGCGGCGGGAGCCCGGCTCACGATCGGGCTCTCCCGTTACCTCCCGGACGAGGACGCCGCGCAGGCCCGGCGGCTGCTGTCCACCGGCGCCGACGGGCTGCTGCTCACCCCGAGCTGGGAACGCGGCTGCCCGGAGCAGGGCGAGGGCCTGTGGACGGTAGAGCAGGAGACCCCGGTCGTCCTGGTGGAACGTTCCGCGCCCCTCGGCCACCCGGCGGCGCGCCTGGACCGGGTCCGCTCGGACCATGCGCACGGGGCCGCCGAAGCGGTGGCGCACCTGGCCGGGCTCGGGCACCGGGCGATCGCGCTCGCCGTGCAGGAAAGTCCGACCGCTCCCCGGCTCCGGGTCGGCTACAGGGCCGCCGTGGAGGCGCTGGGGCTGACCCCGGTGTCGCCCTCACCGCTGGACGAGGCTCCGTCGCGGTCGGAGGCCGATCGTTTCGAGCGAACCCTGGAGTACTTGTGCCAGGGTGTGGCGAGCGGCAACGTGACCGCCGCGATCGTGCACAGCGACGCCGACGCGATCGTCCTCATCCCCCGGCTCCAGGCCAGGGGAGTGCGGGTGCCCGAAGACCTCGCGGTGATCGCGTACGACGACGAGGTCGCATCCCTCGCCGACCTGCCGCTCACCGCGGTGGCCCCGGACAAGCACGCCGTGGGCGCCGCCGCGGCCCGGCTCCTGCTGTCCCGCCTCGGCGTCGGCGAGCCCGGCGCGACGGACACGGCGGGCCCGGGTGCCGGCGCCCGTCGGCATCTGGACATCCTGCCCACCCTGCGGGTCCGGGTCTCCTGCGGGGCGGCCGCCACCGCTCCCTGACGCACGAAGCGACGCAGGAGCACCGCACCACGAACCGTGCCCGGGTCAACAGGCCCTGCGGGCACGGCTCTTCGTGTTCCCGGAGCTCGACGGTCGTCGTGGATGCGGCACCGACCCCTCGATGATCGATTCGATTGAATTGGTCATTTCCTCTTGACGGCGATCGGTTCTGCGCAAAATGATGTGTGCCGTTCACCTCATCTCCCGCAGTTCGAGGTCCCGTAGGAGCCGGCCCATGCCCTGTATCGCCCGCACGTCCCGCCTCGCCCTCGCGGCGTCCGCCGCCTCACTCGCCCTGCTCACCACCGCCTGCGGCGGCTCGGGCTCGGACGCCTCGGGCCCCGGCGACGGCAAGCCCGTCACCCTCACCTTCTGGTCGGCCACCGCGGGCGCCAAGGAGACCGCCGACGCCTTCAACAAGACGCACACCGACATCAAGGTGAAGTTCTCCATGGTCCCCGCGGGCCCCGAGGGCGTCACCAAACTGTCCAACGCGGTCAAGGGCGGCAACGCCCCCGACGTGGCCACCATGGACTACTCCGCCCTGCCCGAGTACGCCAGCGAGGGCAACCTGGAGGACCTCACCCCCAGCTCCGGCGACCTGGTGAAGAAGGAGTTCCCCGAGGCCGTCCAGTCCCTGGTCAACCTCGGAGGGTCCACCTGGGCGGTCCCCTTCGACGTCACACCGATCCAGCTCTTCTACCGCAAGGACCTGTTCAAGAAGCACGGCGTCGACGTGCCGACGACCTGGGCCGAATACCGTACGGCCGCCGAGAAGATCCACGCCGGCGACCCGGACGTCACCATCACCAACTTCGGCGGCGGCGACCCCGCACTGCTCTCCGGCCTCGCCTGGCAGGCCGGCGCCCGGTGGTACGGCACCAGCGGCGACGCCTGGAAGGTGAACATCGACGACCCGGCCTCCCGCAAGGTCGCCGCCTACTGGGACGACCTCCTCGCCGACGGCCTCGCCTCCAAGACCCCGCTCTGGGGCGAGGGCGAGAACAAGGAGCGCGCCACCGGCAAGGTCGCCACCATCATCGGCGCCGCCTGGAGCGCGGGGAACTTCCCCGTCAGCTACCCCGACGCGAAGGGCAAGTGGGGCATAGCTCCCCTGCCCACCTGGGACGGCAAGGCGAGCACCGGCATGTACGGCGGAACCTCCTACATCGTGCCCAAGGGCAGCGAACACACCGAGGCCGCCGCCGAGTTCATCAAGTGGGTCACCACCGACCCGGCGGCCATGACCGCCCGCCTCAGCTCCCTCAAGGCCCCCAGCAGCGCCCTGCCCGCCAACGAGGGCATGCGCGCCGCGGCGGCGAAGGAGTTCGACAACTCCTACTTCGGGGACCAGGACGTCTACGCATTGGCCGGTCAGGCTGCCGACACCATCGTGCCCGGCTGGACCTGGGGCCCGGTCCAGCAGCAGGTCACCTCGGTGCCGGATGCCTGACGGGCCAAT
>NZ_QWFA01000358.1 GCF_003501885.1 Streptomyces globisporus | reverse complement strand
GGGCTCCCGCCAGCCCCGTCAGATCCGCGAGCCCCGTCTGCTCCGCCGACCCCGTCAGCCCCATCCGGTCCGCCAGCCCCCTCGGGCCCGTCCCACCCCCGGTGTCCGCCGGACCGAGTGCGCCGGTCTGCTCGGGCCGGTCCGCCGTGGCGGGAGCGAGGCGCACCGCCGGGGCCGCGACCTTCGCCAGCCGGACCGCGCACACCTTCAGCTCCGGCTGGAACGAGATCGGGTCGACCGCGTCGTTCGTCACCGCGTTCACGCCGAGGTACTCGCCGAACAGATCGTTCCAGTGGAACGGCGCGAAGCACTCCCCCGCCGCGACCCGGTCCGTGATCCGGGCCGGAAGCACCGCGCGGCCGCGCCGCGAGGCGACCTCGACTCCGTCGCCCTCGGCCAGCCCCAGGGCGGCCGCGTCGTCGGGGTGGATCTCCACGAAGGGGGCCGGGTCCAGCCGGTTCAGTTTGGTGATCTTCGCCGTCTTGGTGAGGGTGTGCCACTGGTGCTGGAGCCGCCCGGTGTTGAGGAGATGCGGGAAGTCCTCGTCGGGCATTTCGGCCGCCGGCAGGTGCGGGCGGGCGTGGAAGACCGCCCGACCGCCGGGCAGCGGGAAGGCGAGCCTGGGCACGCTGCCGTCGGGCCGGACGGTCAGCTCCTGGCTGACGCCGTCGTTGAGATAGCGCACGGGGTTGCGGGCGGGCCCTTCGACGTCCGCGCTCGGCCACTGCACGGGCGTCTCGCGCAGTCGCTCGTACGTCACACCGCGAAGGTCGTAGCCAGTGTGCGGGTTCCGGGCCCGGGTGATCTCGGCGAAGATCTCCTCGGCACTCGTGTAGCCGAAGGCGTCCTCGAACCCCAGGGCGCAGGCCACCGCCGCGATGATCCGCCAGTCCGGCCAGGCCTCGCCCGGCGGATCGGTGGCGCGGCGGGAGAGGGTGAGGGTGCGCTCCGAGTTGATCATCACTCCCTCGGACTCGGCCCAGAGGGCGGCGGGCAGGACGACATCGGCGTACGCGTTGGTCTCGGTGTCGGCGAACACGTCCTGGGTGACGACGAACTCGGCGGCCTCCAGTCCCTCGATGACGGTGCGGCGGTTGGCGACCGAGGCGACCGGGTTGGTGCAGATGATCCAGCAGGCCTTGATCTCCCCCTCTGCCATGCGCCGGAACATGTCGACGGTGCCGCTGCCCGAGCCGTCCGCGCGCAGGGTGCCGGGTGGGACGCCCCACAGCTCCTCGGTGAAGGCGCGGTCCTCGTCGGACAGGACCGATCGCTGGCCGGGCAGCCCGGGGCCCATGTAACCCATCTCGCGGCCGCCCATGGCGTTGGGCTGGCCGGTGAGCGAGAACGGTCCGCTGCCGGGGCGGCAGATCGCGCCCGTCGCCAGATGCAGGTTGATCAGCGCGTTGGTGTTCCAGGTGCCGTGGGTGGACTGGTTGAGACCCATCGTCCAGCAGCTCATCCACTCGCCCGCCTCGCCGATCCAGCGGGCCGCCTGCCGGATGTCGTCCTCCGGGATGCCGGTGATCTCCGCGACCACGGCGGGCGGGTAGTCGCGGAGGAAGGCGGGCATCTGTTCCCAGCCCTCGGTGTGCTCGGCGATGAACGCGGGGTCGGTGTGCCCGTTCTCGACGAGGAGGTGCAGCAGGCCGTTGAGGAGGGCCAGGTCGGTGCCGGGCCGGATCCGCAGGTACAGGTCGGCCTTGGCGGCGGTGGCGTTGCGCCGGGGGTCGACGACGATCAGCTTCGCGCCGGCTTTGACGCGCTCCATCATCCGCAGGAAGAGGATCGGGTGGCAGTCGGCCATGTTGGCGCCGGTGACGAGGAAGACGTCGGCGTGGGCGAAGTCCTCGTACGAGCCGGGCGGCCCGTCCGCGCCGAGGGACAGCTTGTAGCCGCTGCCCGCGCTCGCCATGCAGAGCCGGGAGTTCGACTCGATGGTGTTGGTGCGCAGGAAACCCTTGGCCAGCTTGTTGGCGAGGTACTGCGCCTCCAGCGTCATCTGGCCGGAGACGTAGAGGGCCACCGCGTCCGGGCCGTGGGTGTCCAGCACGGACCGCAGCCGGCGCGCAGTCTCCGCGATGGCGGCATCCCGGCCGAGCGGGGCGGGCTGCTCGCTGCGGTCGGCGCGGGCCAGGGCGGTGGTCAGCCGGCCGGGGGCGGCGAGGAGGTCCGCCCCGGTCGCGCCCTTGGTGCAGAGCCGGCCGGCGTTCGACGGGTGCTCCTTGTCGCCGGACGCCTTCAGAACGGTGCGGCGGCCGTCGGGTCCGGCGGCGATGTCGAGGACGATCCCGCAGCCGACACCGCAGTACGAGCAGACCGTACGCACCCGGTCGGTGGCGGGGGCGTCCGGCGGCGGGATCGGCACGGTCATGTGCGGGGCCCTTCGGGGGCGGGCGTTCCCGGAGGGACGCGCAC
>NZ_QWFA01000357.1 GCF_003501885.1 Streptomyces globisporus | reverse complement strand
GGTGGGGGGCTCGTCGTCCTTCGGCGGGGTGGCCCGGGTGGTGACGGGGACGGCCTTGCTGGGGGTGGAGAGGTTCCCGGCCGTGTCTTTGGCCCGGACGCTGAAGGTGTAGTCGGTCGAGGCTGTCAGACCGTCGATGTCGATCATGGTCTTCGCCGCCGGGACGCTCTTGACCTTGCTCTTCCCTCGGTAGACCTCGTAGCCGGCGACCCTCTCGTCGTCCGGGGCGGCCTTCCACATGACGTGCACCGAGGTCGAGCTGCTGGCCTGGGCGGTCACGTTCTCCGGCGTGCCGGGCGGCTGGGTGTCGGCTTCGGCGGTGCCACCGCAGGCGGAGAGGAGGGGGGTGAGAAGCAGGGCGGAACAGGCCAACGCGGCAGATATGTGGGGGCGTTGCACGGTGGTGCCTTCCATCCGGACAGCAATGGTCCAGACCTGTATGACATGACGTGGGGCCCGCCGACAAGAGTCCGGCCGGGAACCTTCCGCTATGTGCCGGGTTGCGTCGCCCGCCCCACCGGTCCGGACGGTCCGTCGACCGATGAGTTTCCGGCGGTGGAGGGGTCATCCCTGTATGGATACGCATGAGACCTCCGCGTCGGCTGCGCACGAGACCGCCGCGCCGGCCGCCGGCCTGCCCGACCTGCAACCGGCCGCCCGGCGGATCGCCGAACTGCTCGGTCCGGTCGACGACGGCGCGCTGGACGGACCCACGCCCTGCCCCGACTACGCCGTACGGGAGCTGCTCGGCCATCTCACCGGGCTGGCCACCGCCTTCCGTGACGCCGCCCGCAAGGACCTCCGGCCGAGCACGGCCACCTCTCCCGACGCGTCCCTCCCCGTCCTCGACGACGACTGGCGGGAGGCTCTGCCCCGGCGGCTGGAGGAGGTGGCGGCGGCCTGGCGCGCGCCCGACGCCTGGACGGGCGTGACCCGGGCGGGCGGGATCGAACTGCCCGGCGAGGTGGCCGGGGCCGTCGCGCTCAACGAGCTCGTGATCCACGGCTGGGACCTGGCCCGCTCGACCGGGCAGCCCTACACGGCGGGCGAGGCCGAGCTGAGGTCCTGCGCGGCGCTGCTCGCCCCGGACGAGGACGCCCCGGACCGCGGGGGCATCTTCGCGCCGCCCGTCCCGGTGCCGGACGGCGCCCCGCTGCTGGACCGCGTGATCGCCCTCAGCGGCCGACGTCCGGACTGGCGGCCGGGCGGCTGAGAGCAGCCGCCACCGCACGGACCGGGCGCGGAAGCCCTCAGCTGGTGAAGAACTCCGTGATGTTCGCCGCCACCTGGTCCGCCCGGGTCTCGTGCATGCGGTGGCCGCCCGGGACCGTGATCAGGCGGCAGTCCGGGACGAGGGCGGCCACCTCCGCCTGGCGGTGCTGTTCCATCTCGCTCTCCGGGCCCCCGGTGATGATCAGGGTCGGGGAGACGATGTCGCCGAGGTGCCCGGCGGCGTCCGGGCCGGGGTCGGCGAGCTGGTCGTGGACGGCGGGGACCGCGTTCTCGTCGTAGTCCACCGGGCCCTCGGCGCGACCGGCCGGGCCCGGGTCGCCGGGGAACGGCGCCGGGGTCTCCACCAGCACCAGCCGCTCCACCCGGTCGGAGTGTTCCTGGGCCACCAGCCGGGCGACGACGCCGCCCATGCCGTGGCCGACGAGGCCGACCCGGTCCAGCTCCAGTTCGTCGAGGAAGCCTACGACGTCCTCGGCTATCAGTTCCAGGTCGTAGTCGTCGGGCCAGTCGCTCTCGCCGTGGCCCCGCAGGTCCAGGGCGTAGACCCGCCACTCCTGGCCCAGCAGGGTGCCGGCCGCCTCCCAGTGCGCGGCCGAACCGCCGAGGCCGTGCAGCAGCACGACGGGCGAGCCGAACGCGTCGCCCCAGGCCCGGTACGCGAGGCGCACATCGCCGACATCCACAACAGACTGATCTTCCATGCCCCTGACGCTACCGCCGACGGACGGCGGCCCGCGCCACAGGCCCCGGACGCGCGCCGGCCCGGCGGGACCGTGCGGGGTCCCACCGGGCCGCTGTCGGGAGGCGGACACTCCCCAGGAGTCAGTGGACGCCCACCCCGGCGGCCGCCGGCACCACGTGTTCGCCGTTCGCCGGCTCCTCCTCCACCGCGTCCGGCTTGCGGCCGAAGTGGTTGAAGGCGAGGTTCAGCACGATCGCCACCACACAGCCGGTGGAGATGCCCGAGTCGAGGACGACCAGCAGGCTCTCCGGGAAGGCGTGGTAGAACTGCGGCGCCGCGATCGGGATCAGGCCGATACCGAGGGCCGCCGCCACGATCAGCGCGTTCTCGCCCTTCTCCATGGCGGCGGTCGCCAGGGTCTGGATGCCGCTGGCCGCGACCGTGCCGAAGAGGACGATGCCCGCGCCGCCGAGCACCGGCAGCGGTACGAGGGCGATGACGGAGGCCGCGACCGGGACCAGGCCGAGCACGATGAGGATGCCGCCGCCCGCCGCGACGACGTAGCGGCTGCGGATCTTCGTCATGGCGACGAGGCCGACGTTCTGGGCGAAGGCGCTGCACATGAAGCCGTTGAAGAGCGGGCTGATGGCGCTGCCGAGGGTGTCGGCGCGCAGACCGCCCTCGATGATCTTCTCGTCCGCCGGGCGGCCGACGATCTTGCCGAGGGCCAGCATGTCCGCCGTGGACTCGGTCATGCAGACGAGCATCACGATGCACATGGAGATGATGGCCGCGATCTCGAACTGCGGGGCGCCGAAGGCGAAGGGGGTCGGGAAGCCGACGACGTCGGCGTTCTTGATGGCGCTGAAGTCGGTGATGCCCGCCGGGATGGCGATCAGGGTGCCGATGACCAGGCCGAGCAGGATCGCGATCTGCTGGAGGAAGCCGCGCAGCAGCTTGCGCAGGGCCAGCACGATGACCAGGGTCACGGCGGCCATGGTGATGTTGGTCATCGAACCGTAGTCGTCGGCCGTGGCGTTGCCGCCCTGGGACCAGTTGAAGGCGACCGGGAGGAGCGAGACGCCGATCAGGGTGATCACGGTGCCGGTGACGACGGGCGGGAAGAAGCGGACGAGTTTGCAGAAGTACGGGGCGAGGACGAAGCCCAGAAGACTCGCGACGATGATCGCGCCGAAGATGACGGCTATCCCGTCGTGGCCCCGGTCCTTGCCTATCGCGATCATCGGGGCGACCCCGGCGAACGAGACGCCGTTGACGAAGGGCAGCCGGGCGCCGACCTTCCAGAAGCCGATGGTCTGGAGCAGGGTGGCGATCCCCGCGGTGAAGAGGCTCGCCCCCATCAGGAAGGCGGTCTCCTTGGCGGTGAGGCCGACGGCCGGCCCCACGATGAGCGGCGGGGCCACCACGCCCGCGTACATGGCGGCCACGTGCTGGAGGCCGCTGGTGAACATCTTCAGCGGGGGGAGGGTTTCGTCGACCGGATGTTTCCGGCCGTCACCTGCTTCTGCTTCTGTGACGGCGTCGTCCGTCACGTCGGGGGCGGCTGCGTCTGCGTCTTTGCGAAACCTGGGCTTAGCGGCCACGGCGGTTCCTCCGGTCGGTTACACGTCGTCGGCGACGTGGGGTTCAGGGAGGTGGTGCGTAAGTGGTGCGGCGGTGCTTGCGGCTCTCTCAGGTGGTGCAGGTGGAGCAGAGGGGGGTGCGGAAGGGGGCGCGCACGGGGGTGTGTGCGGGCAGCGTTCATCACCGGTCCGGCGGCGATCTGCGCGAGGCGGCGGGCCTCGTCGCGGGTGA
>NZ_QWFA01000356.1 GCF_003501885.1 Streptomyces globisporus | reverse complement strand
CCCCAGCCGCGAAAGCGCCGCCGCGACCGCCTCCAGGTCCGGGCCGGAGGCGAGTCCCGCGTGGTACAGGCGCAGTTGGTCCGCGCCGAGCGCGGCGGCGTGGGCCGCGTCGCGCTCCAGGGTGCGGGGGCTGCCGCCCATCCCGGTGACGACCCCGAAGTTGGCGGCGCGCACGCCGCCGCGCCGGGCGAACGGCCCGAGGACGGCTTCCCGTTGGGCGTCGGACCCGGTGCAGGGCAGCACCACCCCGTCGGCCAGGGCGAGGATGTGGTCCGGTTCGACGCCGACGTTGGCCCCCGTGCGGTACGACACGGGGTCGGCGTGCAGCAGCACCTGGAAGCCGGGCGGGGCCGCCGCCCGTACGGCTGCGACGGCCGCTTCCTGGAACGCGCGGGCCACCCGGCCGCGCCATCGCAGGGTGGCATCCGCGTACGTCGGCCCGAGCAGCTCCGCGATGCCGCCACGGCCGGACTCCGGGGACGCGCCGCCGGACCAGGCCGGCTCCAGGGCCCGGCGTACGGCGGCGGACAACGCCTCCGGGTCGGCGCCCACGTCCCCGTACCCCTCGCGGCACACCGCGCAGAAACACAGCGACATCAGGTACTGCGCCGCGTCGCCGAGGCAGACGCCCGCGACCTTGTCGTGGGCGTGGAGATGGGCGAAGCCGTACCAGCCGCAGGACTCCAGTTCGGTGCCGCGCGTGCCGGGCCGGGCGGCGGCCTCCGCCGCCAGGTCCACGAGGTAGGCGCGCACCTCGGGGCGGGCGATGCAGGGGGCCCAGGGGTAGCGGTCGCCGTAGGCGTTGACCACCGAGGTGTCCGGGTGCTCCGCGCCGAGCCGGGAGCTGTGCGCGAGGACCACCCAGCTGTGCACCTCCAGGCCCGCGGCGGCCAGCGCCTCGGCCGCCTCCCCGTACGGATCGTCGCCGGGTGTCCAGCTCTGGCGGTACGGGGCGAGGGCCCGGCCCGCCCAGCGGTCCGGGTCCGGCGGGTAGAGGACGGCGGCGTGCTCGGCGGTCACGACGCGGTGGGCGGGGTGGCGGGGAGTCAGGGCCCGGGTGGAGTGGTAGGCGGAGGCCAGGGTGACCTGCCGGACGCCGAGGTCCGTGATCCGGCCGGCGGCGTCCGGGTCCCCGACGACGTCCCAGGGGTAGAGGAAGGCGCCCGCCTTCACGCCCGGCCTCCCGGAGTGGCGTGCCGCTCAGCGATGTGCTCTTCGGCGCCGCGCTCCTCTGCGCCGCGCCCCTCGGCGGCGTGCTCCTCCAGCAGGGTGCGGCCGCTCGCGATGATCTCGATGAGGTCCTTGACGTGCGCGGCGGACGGCTCGGTGAGCGGGGTGCGGACCTCGCCGACGTCCAGCCCCTGCAGCCGGACACCGGCCTTGACCAGGGAGACGGCGTATCCGCGCCCCTTGGCGCGCAGTTCGACGAGCGGCCGGTAGAAGTGGTCGAGCAGCGCGTTGACCAGGGCGTCGTCGCCGGAGTCCAGGGCTCGGTGGAAGGCGAGCGCGATGTCCGGGGCGAACGCGAAGACGGCGGAGGAGTACAGCGTGACGCCGATCCCCCGGTAGGCGAGGCCGGTGAGCTCGGCGGTGGGCAGGCCGTTGAAGTAGAGGAAATCGTCGTCGGGCCGATGGGTGCGGACCGCGCTGACGATGCGCTGCATGAGATCGAGGTCGCCGAGACCGTCCTTGAGCCCGATGACGCCGGGCGTGCGGGCGAGGGCGACGACGGTCTCCGGGGTGAAGACGGCGTTGTCCCGCTGGTAGACGATCGTCTCCAGACCGGTGGCCGCCGCGAGGGCCGTGTAGTGGTTGAGCAGCCCTTCCTGGTCGGCGACGACGAGGTAGGGCGGCATGGCGAGGAGCCCGTCGGCTCCGGCCGCCTCGGCGGCCCGCGCGTACTGGACGGCGAGGGCCGTGCCGTAACCGGCCCCGGCGACGACCGGGATCCGCCCGGCCGTCTCCTCGACGGCGGCGGCGACCGCGAGGCGGAACTCCTCGAGGGTCAGCGCGTGGAACTCGCCCGTGCCGCAGCAGGCGAAGACCGCGGCGGCTCCGGCGTCGATCCCGGCCCGCACATGGGCGCGGAAGACGTCGAGATCGACGGTGCCGTCCGGCCCGAACGCGGTCACGGGGAAGAAGAGCGGCCCGGCGACTTCACGGAGCCGGGCGGCAAGGGGGGCTGAGGTCACGGGCGCTCCCTGAGCAGATTCAGGCGTGCACAAGTCTGATCGGCGTCCATATTTCTGAACACCGTAACGCTAAGCCAGCCTTCGACGGCAGGTCAAGGTGGACGCCGCGCCCGAGCAGCCTCTTGACGCATCTCACCGCCCCTCCCTAACTTGTCCATGCATGTGAATGTCAGCCAGTGTTGCGCACAACGCACCTGGCGTACGCCCGCCCCGAGGAGACCCCCGTATGCCCGCTCCCCGTACCGTCCTGCTCACCGGCGCAGCGG
>NZ_QWFA01000355.1 GCF_003501885.1 Streptomyces globisporus | reverse complement strand
CGACCCAGGTCATGGCGCTGCCCCCGGCCCCCGCCGCCGACCCCCTCGTCAAGCGGACGCCGAAGCAGCCCAAGGCCCCGAAACCGCCGAAGCAGTCCACCGGAACGGGCGAGTCCGGCGAAGGCGCCCGCGACCGGCTGCGCGGAGCCCTGCGGTCCGTGCGCAACGCGAAGACCCCGGCGGTGGCCGCCGGTGCCGCCGCGGGCGCTGCGGCAGCGTCGACGGGCTCTCCCGCCGCCGCGGCCACCGGCTCGCCCGTCGCCCCGCCCAAGCCGCCGTCCCCGCCCGGGACTCCCGCCCCGGCCGTGAAGTCCGAGGCGGCGGCCGGATCCTCGTCGGCGGGCGCGCAGGGAGCCGTCGCGGCCCCCGCCGCCCCGAAGCCGGCGGTGACGGCGAACGCCTCCGTGCCCGGACAGCGTCCGCCGTCCTCGGCCGCCTCCACGCGTGCCTCGATCACCGACGTGGTGCCCCGCCGCACCCTCGCGATCATCGCGGCCGTCGTCGCGCTGGCCATCCTCGGCACGGTCCTCGCGCTCGCCCTCGGCGGCGACGACGCGGACAAGAGCGGCAAGGACGACACCGCCGCGTCGGCCGGAGCCTCGACCGGCGGCGCCGACGACAAGGGCGATGACACGGGCGGCGGTTCGTCCGGCGGGAAGGGCGACGGCCAGAAGGAGGGCCAGGGCAAGGAGGACGGCCGGGCCTCCGAGGACCCGTCCGGCGAGGGCTCCGACGACCCGAAGTCCGACGACCCGAAGGGCGACCAGGGCGACGGGGGCGACAAGCCCGCGGGCGACTCCCTGCCCGCCGGGTACAAGAAGGTCACCGACGCCCGGTTCCACTTCACCATGGGGATGCCCGAGGACTTCCGGCGCACCGCCATCGCGGGCACCAACTCCGGAGGCATCTACAACGCCGGGCAGGGCAGCTTCCCCCGGGTCCAGGTCGACTTCAACAGCTCGCCCAAGGACGACGCCGCGGCCGCCTGGCGCGGGGCCGTCGCCAGTGCCAAGGTCCTCAGCGACGGCTACAAGCACGGCAGCATAAAGAAGGTCGAGTACAACGGCTATCCGACCGTCGCCGACTGGACGTTCGAGCGCAGCCACAACGGCGTCCGGGTCAAGGTGCTCAACCGCGGCTTCAAGGTGGACGCCAAGCGCGGCTACTCCATCATGATCAGTTGCAAGGTGGACGAGTGGAACGGCGACGAGTGCCGGACGCTGCGCGAAACGGCGTTCGCCACCTTCACGCCCACGAACTGACCGCCGGGCGCGCCCGATCCGGGCCGGTGTGAAACGTTTGTGCGGGCCGGGTTGGCGCGACCCGGCCCGTCGGCCCGCGTTGCCACGTATCGTAAGAGGCCGGAGACCGTACGCAGCCGGAACGGCGGGCCAATTGCCCGCCGGGCGACCGTAACCGACGGATTCGTGCAACTCTGATGGCCGGGGGAACAGCGCGCTCTGGGGAGGCGTCGTGGACGACTACGCGGGTCGGGTGCTTGCCGACCGCTACCGCCTTCCGCTGCCCCCGTCCGACGGGTACGAACTGGCCGAGACCCGGGCGTTCGACACCTACAGCGGCCAGGAAGTCCTGGTCCGCCAGGTGCCGTTGCCGGAGATCGTGGAAGCCGAGGTGCTCGACGCCGACGGGCGGGCTCCGATGTCGGGGCGGGCCGGCGGGCGGGCGGTCCGCCGCAGCACGGACCCCGCGGTCCGGCGGGCGATCGAGGCCGCGCAGGCCGCTGCCCAGGTGCCCGACCACCCCCGTCTCGACCAGGTCTTCGACGTGTTCGCCGAGGCGGATTCGCTCTGGATAGTCAGCGAGCTCGTCGCGGCCCGGCCGCTCGCCGCGCTCCTCGCCGAGCGCCCCCTCAGCCCCTACCGGGCCGCCGAGATCGGCTCCGACGTGCTCACCGCCCTGCGGGTGCTGCACGCCCACGGCTGGACCCATCGCAACATCACCGTGCGCACGGTCCTGGTCTGCGACGACGGCCGCGTCATGCTCACCGGCCTCGCGGCGGGCGCCGCCGAGGAGGCCCTCTGCGGATACGCCCCCGAACCGCGGCCCGACGCCGATCCGGTGGCCGGCCCGACGCCGCCCGGTCCGACGACGTACGGCATCCCGGCCCCTGATCCCGCCCCGCCGAGGGAGCTCGGCGGCGCCTATGCGCTCCCGGCGGCCAGGAGCGACGCGAGCGCCCAGGAGTACGCGGATGTCCAGGAGTACGCGGACGTCCCGGAGTACGCCGAATACAGCAGCCGCGAGGGTGACGGCGGCCGGGAGGTCCACGGCGACCGGGAGCTGCCCGTTCCGCCGCTGCCGCAGGGGTACGCGCCGCGCCGGGAGGACGACGGGCACGCCCCGTACGACCTGCCGCCGGGCCGTGAGGCCGACGCCGTCCCGGAGCGGCGGGCCGACGGGCAGGAGATCGTCCCGCGCCCCGCCGCCCCCGCCGTCCCCTACACCGC
>NZ_QWFA01000354.1 GCF_003501885.1 Streptomyces globisporus | reverse complement strand
CGCCCCCTCCTCGACGGCGACCGCCAGGCCCCCCGCCACCACGCACAGCACCGCGGCCACCGCCGCCGCCCGCACCCGGTGCCTGCGCCGCAGCAGGTCGCTCGGACGGGTCTGGACCGTGCACGGGTCGAACTCGCCGGACCTGAGCATCGCCTGCGCCCCGGCCCGGTCCGGCCGCCCCAGCCGGGCCGCCCGGCGCACCGCGTCCGCCGGATCCGCCACCGCGGCCCCGGCCAGCAGCTCCCGGACCCCGGACTCGTCGAGCCCCTCCAGCAGGTGCAGCGCGAACGCCGCCCGGACCGATCCGTCCACCGCCGACAGCGCCCGGTCCAGGGCCAGTTCGTCGACGCCGCCCGCCCGGGGGAAGAGCCGCAGCCCCCACACCACCGGCAGGGCCGGACGCAGCGCGGCCGGCGCCGGGAGCCGCCCGGGCCACCAGCGGGGCCGCCGCTCGTGGGCCAGCGCCAACCGAAGAACCCGTAGCCGCACCCACCCGTAGGCCGCACCCGAGCAACTCCGGTTTGCCGAGGCGCCCTCCGCGCGCGTCGGAGCGCCGGTCCGGCGGGACTGGGCCGGAACGCGCGGGCTCGACGGCTTGCTCCCGGCCGCGGGCAGGGCCCGCTGGACGACGGCATGGGCGGTCAGGACCCGGCGGTGCCGGCCGAGCGCCGGCGGCAGGACGACATAGGCGAGCCGCACCAGGCGCGGGTAGTGCTCCACGAGGGCGGCCTCGGCCTGCTGCACGCCCGTGCCTGCGCTCTGTACGTCGGTCCGCTGCTGCGGTTGATGGATCGGCATGGAATCGGTGCCTTCCGGGGCCGTGGCGGGGGTGTCATACCGACAAACGAGTCAATCGTGTGACGGTCACATCACCCGTACGCGGCGCGTGTCCCTCCACCCGTGCAGGCCCGCTCGCGCAGGCCCCCGCGGCGCCTCACCCGTGCGCGTCTTGGGGGGAGGCGAGCAGGGCGTCCAGGACCCTGCCGAACATACGTCGTCCGGCGGAGGCGAGCAGCGGGTCACCCCATCGGGGCACCAGCCGCACCCGCAGCTCCTCGACCCACACCACATGGGAACCGGAATCCGTTGGCAGCACGTCGATCGAGGCCCGGCCCAGCACCACCGCGCCCCGCTTCTCCAGTTGGCACACCCCGGCCCGGCCCCCGGCGGGCGGCGTCCACCGCACCACTTCCATCGGGTCGTCGAACGCCAGGGGGCCCAGCCCCGTACGGGCCACGAAGACCGTGCCGAGCTGCGAGGGAAGCCCGGTCGGTACCGAGATCGCGGTCAACGGCACCTGCGCGGCGTGCCGTTCCCAGTCGGTCACCCGGCGCCAGGCCTCGGCTGCGGGGAGAGGGGAGAAGCGCTCGATCCGGAAGACGGCCACAGCCTGATCCTAGAGGGTGTCCAGCACACCGCGAGCCGAGCGGAATCCGCGTCAGCCCTCGGTGGCGGGCGGGGCGTCGGGGGTCTCGGCGGGAGCGTCACCCGCCACCAGGAGACCCGGCAGATGCTCCTCGATCTCCGCGCGCAGCTCCGGAGCCAGGCCCGCGTCCGTGACCAGCGTGTCGACCTCCCCCAGCGCGGCGAAGGAACTCAGGCCCACCGTGCCCCACTTGGTGTGGTCGGCCACCACCACGATCCGGCGCGCCGCCCGCACGAAACGGCGGTTGGTCTCCGCCTCCGCGAGATTGGGCGTCGAGAGGCCCGCCTCCGCCGAGATCCCGTGCACGCCGAGGAACAGCACGTCGAAGTGGAGGGAGTCGATGGCCCGGTCCGCGACCGGCCCGACCAGCGAGTCCGACGGCGTGCGCACCCCGCCCGTCAGCACCACCGTCGCCGCCCCGGGCCGCGCGCCGCGCCCCCCGGCCGGACGCTGCGCGTCGTGGAACACATCGGCCACCCGCACCGAGTTGGTCACCACCGTCAGATCCGGCACGTCCAGCAGATGCCGGGCCAGCGCGAAGGTCGTCGTCCCGCCCGAGAGCGCGATGGCGCTGCCGGGCACCGCCAGCGCCGCCGCCGCCCGGGCGATGTCCTCCTTGGCGCTCAGCTCCAGCGCCGACTTCGCCTCGAACCCGGGCTCGTGCGTACTCGCCTCGACGACCGGGACCGCACCGCCGTGGACCTTCTCGATGACGCCCTGGCGGGCCAGCGCGTCCAGATCCCGGCGGATCGTCATGTCGGAGACGTTCAGCTTGCGGGTCAGCTCGTTGACCCGGACCCCACCACGCCTGCGCACCTCGTCGAGGATCAGCGCACGGCGCTGCTCCGCGAGCAGGTTCTGATTCTCGCTCAACGCCGGGTCCGGTCCTTCCCTCTGCCGTACCGTCCGCAGCGGTCTGCGGGCCACGCTCATCCTGCCACGCAGGCATGTCCGGCGTACCACCTGGGGAGATTCCGTGAGACCGCTCACGCGGCCGCCCCGGACCGGAGATCGTGGCTCCGGGCGGTCCGCCGCCTCCCGGCCTCCCGGCCCGCCCTGCCCGTACCCGCTGCGCCGCTCGCCCGAGAAAGAGTCTCCCCCTTGGCTCCTGCCACCC
>NZ_QWFA01000353.1 GCF_003501885.1 Streptomyces globisporus | reverse complement strand
GGCCACCCCCAGGAGCCCCGGCGGGCCACGGCGGCCGAGCTGACCGCCGAGGGCGCCCGCCTCTACGGACCCGGCGCGCTGCCGACGTACGCACCGTGGCAGTACGGCCGCCCGGGCTTCCCGTACGCCGAACTCACCCCCGACACACCGGCGCTGTGGACCCGGGCCGTCGAGTACGGGGAACCCTGCTGGGCCCCCGTCGCGCTGACCCACCTCAACTGGCGTCAGGGTGAACTGCGTTCACTGCCCCGTACCCACCACCTCAACTACGCGGGCATCGCCACCGGGCAGGGGCTCGACGACGCCGTCGAGCGTGGTCTTCTCGAAGTCGTCGAGCGCGACGCCCTGGAGCTGTGGTGGCACCTGGACGGGCCGACCCGGGGCATCGACCCGGCGAGCGTCCCCGGACTGACCGAGGACCTGGCCGGCTGCGAGCTGGACGTGCACATCGTGGAGATGCCGTCCGAGTTCGCCCCCTGCGTCGCGGCCCTCGTGCACGATCCCGGACGCGGTATGTACGCGGCGGGGTTCGCCTGCCGGTACGACCCGGCGGAAGCGGCCCGCAAGGCCGTTCTGGAGGCCGTGCACACCTGGGTGTTCACACAAGGCACGGTGGATGCCGACGGGTGGGTGTACCGGGCGATCGAGGCCGGGATGCTCGCCCGCGGCCTCTACCTCGACCACCGGGCCGACCGGCGCTATCTCGACGACTGCGGGCCCGAGTTCGCCGCCGTACGGGACCTCGGCGCCCACGTTCAGGTCTGGCTGGACGACCGGATGACCCCGTTCGCCCGCCGGTTCACCGAACCCGCCCTGGGTGTCGTCCCTGTCACCGCGATCACTCCCGGGAACCGCGCCGCGCTCGACGCGGCGCTCGCCGCCGGGGGCCACCGGGTCATCACCGCGGACCTCACCACGGAGGACGTCGCCGAAACCACGCTGCGCGTCGCCCGGGTCCTGGTCTCCGGGCTGATCCCCAACGCCCCGGCCGCCTTCGGCTACTTCGGCTGTCCGCGTTTCGCGGAAGCGGCGCTCGACCGAGACTGGCGCACCCAACGGCCCACCGGACCGCAGGACTTCACTCTCGCCCCACCCCCGCACATGTGATGGAGCGCGCCCCCATGCCCGACACGCCGGACGGAGCCGTCGCGCCCCCTCGCGGAGTGGGTGCCGTTCTGCCCGCCGCACCGGAACTCCTGTGCGCGGCTCTCGCGGATGCCCGGTCGCCGCGTGTTCCGAAGCTCTCGCCGTACGTTCCGGAGCGCCCGTTCCCGTGGAACGGCCCGGCAGCCATGTACGTCAGCGAGCCCGGGACCGCGATCGACCTGGACCGTGTGCTGCGGCTCTCCCTGGCCGCGCCCGTCGGCGCACCGGGCCGGCTGCGCCCCGTCCCCTCGGCGGGTGCTCTGCACCCGGTGCGCGCGCACCTGCTGCTCGGGCAGGGGTGTTCGCTGCCGTCCGGACGATACGGCTACAACCCGCTTACCCACCGGGCCCATCGGCGCGGCCCGGCCCCCGACGGCGCACCCCCGGGCGCTCTCGTCGTCCTCACCGTGGCCGCGTCCCGTACCGTCGGGCACTACGGCCACCGGGCCTGGCCGCTGCTGCTCCTCGACACGGGGCATGCCGCCGCCGCCCTCGCGCTGGCCGGGGCCACGACCTCCGATGTGCTGGTCTGCCTCGACGCGGACGGCCCTCTCCTGGCCGCCGCAGCCGGACTGCCCGACGCCCCGGACTGGCAGCACGCCTGGCCCGGCACCGAGCCGGAACTCCCCCTCGCGGCCGTACTGTTGACGCCCGCGGGCGGCCCCGTCGACCCCGGACCGCCGCTGCGTGCGTGGGCCACTCTGCCCCGCGCCGCGGCCCCGACGCCACAACCAGGTGCCGACACCACGCCGGCCCGTGAACTCGCTGCGGCACGACACCTGTTGCAGCACATCGCCGAAGCACCCGGGCGACCCGACGGCACCTGGCACCCGGCCCGGCGTCCCGGAGAGTTGACCGACGAGACTCTGGAGAGGCGGCGGAGTGCCCCGCCCGATGACCTGAACCGCCCGCCCGGCAAGGAACTGCTGTCCCGAGTCCTGGCGACCGCCCGGAGCGTGCTGCCCGAAGGGCCCGCCTGGACGGTGGCCGTGGGCGGTGCCACCCCGGCCCTGTACGCAGCGGCTTCTTCCGGCAGGCCGGGCCTCGACATCCGTGCCGTGGGCGACGCGCGTGCGACCCTCGCCCACTGGGCGGCGGGGCAGCAGTGGATCGGCGCCGCCGGCGCGGTGCTCCTCGGTCACGGCTGCCCGGAGGGCGCTCCCCGGGCCACCGTCCGCAGCAGCCACCTCGTCGCCGGATACGCGGTCGGCGCGGCGCAGGCGCACGCCACAGCACTGGGCCTGCGCTCACGCCCCATCGGCTCCTGGCAGCAGGCCGACCTGGGTGGGGCGCTCGGCGACGCCCCCGGACGCGACTGGATCGTGCACGGCCTTGCACTCGGCGCACGCCCGACGAAGGCCGCCACCCCGACGAAGGCCCCCACCCCGGCCAAGGCAGCGGCCACCCCGGCCGGGGTGGGGG
>NZ_QWFA01000352.1 GCF_003501885.1 Streptomyces globisporus | reverse complement strand
CGGACTTCTTGGCCGCCGCCTTCTTGGCCGGGGCCTTCTTCGCCGGGGCGGACTTCCGGGGCGGGGCCTTCTTCGCCGGGGCGGCAGGCGCCTTCTTGCGGCGCGCTCGCGGAGCCGGGGCTTCCTCGTCCTCGTCCTGTTCCTCTTCCTCCTCCTCGGGCTCCTCCTCGGGCTCCTCCTCGGGCTCCTCCTCCTCGTCCGGCTCCTCCTCGTCCGGCTCCTCCTCGTCCGGCTCCTCCTCGTACTCCTCGTCCTCGTACCCTTCTTCCTCCCCGTCCTCCGGCTCGCCCTCGTCCTCCTCGTACTCCCCCTCAAGCTCGTCCTCGTCGGCCTCGTCCTCCTCAGGGGCCTGACCGAGGCGCAGCGTGCGGTCACCGATGGCGTCCGCCAGCGAGGTCATGCCCCGGTTGGCGGCAGCGGTCACGGCTTGGCGCCCGGCGTCCAGGACCTCGCCCCTCAGCTGTTCCTGCAACTCCGCGAACTGGGGCACCTCTCCGAGCCGGCGCATCCCCTCGGCCGCCAGCTGACGGGGTTCGAGCCCGAATCGCCGTCCCGCCAGATAGGTCGCGACGCTCAGCGCGAGCCGGCCCTTCTTCGTCCGGCCCAGCACGTACCCGCCCACTACGGCGGCTGCCAGCGCCACCTTGGCCTGGTCATCCATGTCTGTCACCTTCTGTTGTCGACGTCGCAGCGCTTCTGAGCGGCGTGGAGCCGGTCGAGCAGCTTCTCCTCCTCCGCTTCGAACTCTTCGAGATCGATGAGTTCGTCGTCGAGATCGCGGTTGAGTTCGGCGAGCTGCGCACGGATCACGCCGGGGTCGTACAACTCGCGCTCGGCGGTCTCCTGGAGCTTCTCCGCGATCCACACCACGCCGCGCGCCGGAGCGAGCGGCAGGAGCAGGAGACCGGAGATCAGTCCCATCGTCAGCCTTCGGTCATCGCTGCCGGCCGACGCGGGGCGCCCGCGTCACCGACGAAGCTGTAGCAGGGCAGCGGACCCGCGATGCGGATGTCGACATGGCTCCGGCGTGCGTCGGCGAGCCCTTCGGCCGTCGTACGGAACCGTTCGCTGTGTCCGCGCGGGACGAGGAAGGACGTGTTCAGCGCGCACCCCTGCACGTCGGGCCCTGCGGCGACCGCGCGAGCCAGCGGAGCGAGCTCGCGCAGCACCGCCTTGCCCGCTTCGGCCGCACGCCGCGCCAGGGCGGATGCCACCGCCTCGCCCAGCCGTACGCTGGCCTCGTAACCGGGTCGTCTGCGCGCCGCTTCACGCAGACGCCGTACGGCGGCGTCCTCGGCCACCACCTCGGCGAGGGAGTCCTGCGCGGGCAGGGCCTTGACGTTGACCTCGACGTGCCCGTCGAGGTTCTTCAGAGTGGCGAGGTGACTCCTCTCCGCCAGGGCCAGCTGGGTGAGGAGAGCGTCCTCGTCCGGTGCCACCATGCCGAAACGCATCGGCAGGACGGGGCCGCTGTCCGCCAGATCCATCAACAGGTCCTGGTGCGCAAGCAGATCCCGTCGCCGTGCGCGCAGCCGGGCGGGGGCGTCACTGACGACCGCGGCGATCTTCCCCGTACCGATGACGCGCAGGGCGGCGGGGGGATCGCCCACGCCGCCCGCCCCTTCGGGGAGCGCGGTTCCGTCGCCGACCACCGCGTAGACGTACAGTCCGTCGCCGTCCATGGCTCAGGCCTCCGCTCGGCGGCGCCGGCTTGAGCCGCTGCCGCTGCCGCTGCGGGCGGGGGCGCGACGCTTCTTCGGGCGCTCGTCCTCTTCGTCCGCGTCGTCGGAATCGTCGTCGTGTCCCACCGCCTTGCGCAGGGAATCACCCACCGACTCCGCGGCCTTGCGCACCTTGCGCTTGCCGACGGACTTCGCCGCACCGCCGCTGAGCAGCTCGGGGACGGTCGTGCTGCCGGAGTCCCGTTCGAGGTCGAGACGGTTGCAGGCCTCGGCGAAGCGGAGGTAGGTGTCCACGCTGGCCACGACTATGCGAGCGTCGATCTTGATGATCTCGATGCCGACCAGGGAGACCCGGACGAACACGTCGATCACCATGCCCCGGTCGAGAATGAGCTCCAGCACGTCGTACAAGGTGCCGGCGCGGGGCGGGCACGGAGCGATCTCGTCGGCGTAGGTCGTGGTGGTGGCTGCCATGGTGGTGGGTCCTTCCAGCTGTTCGGACGGTCTCGGATCACTCGTCTGCGGCACCGCGCCGGTAGCGACGGACCCGGCGGTACTCCTGGAGCTCTCCGGCACTGTCCAGCTGCACCTCGTAGGAGGCGAGCAGGCTCGTCGTGTCCGGAATCCGGGGCACCTCGAGAACGTCCACGACCACGCACCAGCCGTCGTCGTCCGAACGCCGGACCGCGGAGACGCCTTCGGCGCGATGGCCGATCAGCCCCTCCAGGCTCTGGCAGGCGGCGCGAGCGGCGTGCTCGGGCCCCTTCTTGGGCGCGGTCTTCTTCCGGGCCCTGGTCGGGCTCGTGGCCCGCGCCGAACGTTGGTCTGCCATAGCGCCCAGTCTCGTCAGATTCGGGCGCGCCGCATCTTGGGCGGGCCGGGGGGGGGGGCGACCTGTGCCGCGGCGCTTGCTCGAGAAGGCCG
>NZ_QWFA01000351.1 GCF_003501885.1 Streptomyces globisporus | reverse complement strand
TCGTCCCCCAGCTCACCGACGAGATCAACACCCGCAAGGGCTGATCCCCCAGCACTACCCCGCACCACCCCGCCCGGGCCGCACGGTGAACCCCACCGCGCGGCCCGGTGCCGTTCCGGGCGACCATTGACGCAGGTCGAGCGGCCTTATAACTTCACTATACGGATTGTTGATTCCGGGAAGCGGAAACAGCGAGAGCGTGGAGGGTACGGTCATGGGTCAGCAGGAGAAGGTGGCAACGAGCCTCGCCGGTGCGGTCAGCGAGGAGATCAGCGCCTCCCTCACGGCGGTCGACGCGGAACTCGCCCGCCGCTACCCGGGCGATCCCGGTACCCGCCAGCCCGTGCACACCGTCTACGTACCCGGTGACGTCTTCGAGCCCGGAACCCTGCGCTCCTGGGGCGACCGGGCGCTGGCCGCCCTCGACGAACACGCCCCCGACGCCGCTTCGTTCGCCGCCGTCCTCGGCATCCCCGAGGAGCTGGCGGGCCCGGTCCACGACCGCGTGCGCGCCAAGCTGGAGCGCGAGCCCGTCGAGGACCTGCGCATCGACTTCGAGGACGGCTACGGCCCCCGCCCGGACGCCGAGGAGGACGAGGCCGCCGCCCGCGCCGCCCGCCTGGTCTCCGAGGCGTACGCGAACGGCACCGCCGCCCCGTACATGGGCATCCGGATGAAGTGCATGGAGGCCGGTGTCCGCGACCGGGGCATCCGTACCACGGACGTCTTCCTCACTGGACTGATGGCGGCGGGAGGGCTCCCCGAAGGGCTCGTGCTGACCCTCCCCAAGGTCACGTACCCCGAGCAGGTCACCGCCTTCGTCCAGCTCCTCGAAGCCTTCGAGAAGGCCCACGGTCTCGACGCCGGGCGCATCGGCTTCGAGATCCAGATCGAGACCAGCCAGTCCATCCTCGCCGCCGACGGGACCGCCGCCGTCGCCCGCATGATCGACGCGGCGCAGGGCCGGGCGACCGGACTGCACTACGGCACCTTCGACTACAGCGCCTGCGTCGGGGTCAGCGCCGCCTACCAGGCCAGCGACCACCCCGCCGCCGACCACGCCAAGGCCGTCATGCAGGTCGCCGCCGCCGGCACCGGCGTACGCGTCTCCGACGGCTCCACCAACGTCCTGCCCGTCGGCCCGACCGCCCAGGTCCACGAGGCGTGGAGGCTCCACTACGGCCTCACCCGCCGTGCTCTGGCCCGCGCCTACTACCAGGGCTGGGACATGCACCCCGGCCACCTGCCGACGCGCTACGCGGCTGTCTACGCCTTCTACCGCGAGGGCCTGGAGCCCGCCGCCGCCCGTCTTTCGGCCTACGTGGCCAAGGCCGGTGGTGACGTCATGGACGAGCCCGCCACCGCCAAGGCCCTCAGCGGCTACCTGCTGCGCGGCATCGACTGCGGCGCGCTGGACACCGCCGAGGTCGCCCGGCTGACCGGCCTGACCCGCGCGGACCTGGACGCCTTCGCCTCCCCGCGCCGGGGCGACCTGACGGTCACCGCTCCGTAAGCCGGAAAGAGAGACTCAGTAGCCTGCGCGCTCCGAGGGGATGGCCAGTCCCGCCGGGGTGCGCAGGCCCGCGACCGGCACCGTCCGCTGACCACCGCGCACCGGCAGCTTCACCACCCGGTCGTTGTTGAAGTCCGCGATGTACAGCGCGCCGGCCGGGTCGAAGGCCAGGCCGTACGGAGAGTTGAGCCCGGTCGTCGGGACGGTCCGCTGCGGCCCCCCGCCCGCCGGCAGCCGCACCACGCGGTCGTTGCCGCTGTCGGAGACGAACAGGTCTCCTCCTCGGCCGAAAGCCAGGCCGGTCGGCTGGGAGAGGCCGGTCGTGGGCACGGTCGTCTGCGGGCCGCCGTCGGCGGGGACCCTCACCACGCGGTCGTTGACGAAGTCCGCCACGAAGAGGTTCCCCGCCGTGTCCAGGGCGAGCCCGTTGGGGTGGAGCAGCCCGGTGGTGGGGACGGTGACCTGGCCGCTGCCGTCGGCGGGCACCTTCACCACCCGGTCGTTGAAGCTGTCGGCGATGTAGAGGTCGCCGTCCGCGTTCAGCGCCAGCCCGATGGGGCGGGAGAGGTCGGTGGTCGGGATGACGGTCTGGGGGCCGCCGTCACCCGGCACCCGGACGATCCGGTTGTTGCCGGTGTCGGAGATGTACAGGTCGCCCGAGGGGGCGAGCGCCATCCCGGTCGGGCGGATCAGACCGGTCGCCGCGACCATGACCGGGGCCCCGCCGCCGGGCGGCAGGCGCAGCACGGTGTTGTCGCTGTAGTCGGAGATGTACAGGGGTGCCGCGCTCTGTGTCGGGGGGCGCCCGTCCGCCGTGCCGGGTGAGGCGGAGGCGACCGGCGCCGCGCACAGCAGCAGCGCCGCGGCCATCGCCGCGAGCCGCCAACGCGGCCGCCTGCCGCCCTGCTTCGGGGCTGAAGGGATCGGTGAGGTCGACGGGATCGAGGAGATCCATGGGATCGACCGGGTCGGTGTGGGACGGCTCATGGGTGCGTACCTGTTCTGGATGCCCTGCCCGCTGCCGTACCGGCCCGGGAAGGGGAGGGGCGCCCCGGGTGGCCCGGTCCGCGCGCCCGCCCGAGCCGACGGGCGGAGGGGCGGGTGG
>NZ_QWFA01000350.1 GCF_003501885.1 Streptomyces globisporus | reverse complement strand
GGCCGGGGCCGGCCTCAGCAGGCACGGCCCCGGCCCCCTCCGCCTCGCGGCGCGACGCGCCCCGCCCGAATCCGGCTTTCGGCTTCGGCTTCGGCTTCCGGGGAGCCGTCACCTCCCGCCCTTCGTCCGCGCGGGGACCGGCCTCCTTCGGCTCCTTGCGCAGCAGCCCGCTCCGGGGCCGGGGCAGCCCCCGCCGCTGCGGCTCACCGCTGCCCGCACCGGTCCCGGCGGACGGCAACGGGACCGCGCCGTCGGCGGACCGCGCCGCCGCGGCGACCAGTTCGTCCGGGCTGCCGAGCCTGCCGATGATGCGCCGCACGGCCGCCGGGGAGTCCGCGCCCTCCGTGGTGCGGCGGCGGTCGATCTCGCCCCGCAGCGTCGAGACGAGCCGCATCCGGGCGCCCGACGAGAGCTGTTGCTGCTGAGCCAGGTCGCCGACCCGGCTCAGGTAGTCGTACACGAGCTGGTCGCTCTCGATCCCCACGCGGTGCGTCCCCTCTACCCGGCCCTGCCCCGACGGTAGCGTTCCAGCGGCTACCGTGGGACGGATGGGGACGACCACACCACCGCGCACGCTCGCCGAAGCCCTGCGCGCCCGGGGCGACGAATCGCTGGCCGGGCTGCTGCGTGCCCGTCCCGATCTCCTCAATCCGGTGCCGAACGACATCACGCAGCTCGCCACACGGGCCGGTACCCGGGCGTCCGTCGTCCGCGCGCTGGAGCATCTGGACCGGTTCGCACTGCAGACCGCCGAGGCGCTGGCGGTGGCGCCGGACCCGGCCCCGTACGACTCGCTGCTCTCCCTTCTCACCGGCGACGGTCTTGACGACGGCGAGCAGCGCGACGACGTGGGCGCGGCGATCACCGCCGCGCTGCCGGGCGCGCTGGCGACGCTGCGCGAACAGGCCCTGGTCTGGGGCGAGGACGACCGGCTGCGGCTGGTGCGCACCGCCCGCGAACTGCTCGCCCCGTCCCCGCAGCACCCCTCTCCCACGGGCCTGGGCCCCACGGTCGCGGAGGCGACGGCGGGCATGTCGCCGGGCCGCCTCCAGGAGATCCTGGCGTCGACGGGCCTGCCCGCGACGCACGACCCGGTCTCGGCGGTGACCGCTCTGTCCGCGCTGTTCACGGACCGGACGCGGATGGCGGCGCTGCTGGACACGGCCCCGGTGGAAGCGCTGTCGGTGCTGGACCGGCTGGTGTGGGGGCCGCCGTACGGGGAGGTCACGCCGAACCCCACGCCTCCCGTGAAGTGGCTGCGCGACCGGGGCCTGTTGCTGCCGGTGTCGACGCGCACGGTGGTCCTGCCGCGCGAGGCGGCGCTCCACCTCCGGGCCGGGCGCGCGCACCGGGTGCCGGAACCGGTCCCCCCGGTCGTCGCGGCGGCGGCCGAACGGGATCCACAGGCTGTGGACAGGGCGGCGGCGGGCCAGGCGTTCATGGCGCTGTCCACGGTCGAGGAGCTGCTGAAGCTCTGGGACGGCGGCGGCCCGACGATCCTGCGCGCGGGCGGCCTGAGCGTACGGGAGCTGAAGCGTGCCGCGACGGCGCTGGACGTGACCGAGCCGATCGCCGCGTTCTGGATCGAACTGGCCTACGGGGCGGGGCTGCTGGCCTCCGACGGGGAGACCGACGAGCGGTACGCGCCGACGCCCGCGTCCGACGAGTGGCTCGACCTGTCCGCCGAGGACCGCTGGACGCATCTGGCCACCGCCTGGCTCGCCGCCACCCGGACCCCGGGCCTGGTCGGCGGCCAGGACGCCAAGGGGCGTGCCCTGTCCGCGCTCGGCCCGGAGCTGGACCGCTCGGCCGCCCCCGACGTACGCCGCCGGGTGCTGGCCCTGTTCGCCGAACTCCCGCCGGGCACCGCGCCGGAGGCCGAGACGCTGCTGCGACGGCTGCGCTGGGAACGCCCGTTGCGCGGTTCGGCGCCGACGGCGGAGGGCTCGGACCTCCGCTCCCGCCTGGCGCTCTGGGCCCTCAACGAGGCGGAGCTGCTGGGCATCACGGGCCGGGGCGCGCTGTCCGCACAGGCCCGCGCGCTCCTCAACGAAGGCGAGAGGGCAGCGGCGGCCCTCCTGGCCCCCCTCCTCCCCGAACCCCTGGACCACGTCCTGCTCCAGGCCGACCTGACGGCGGTCGCCCCGGGCCCCCTGGAGCGCCCGCTGGCGGACATGCTCTCCGTCCTGGCCGACGTGGAGTCGAAGGGCGGGGCGACGGTGTACCGCTTCACGCCCGGTTCGGTGCGCCGCGCCCTGGACGCCGGGCAGGCGGCGGCCGACCTGCACGCGTTCCTGGCCGCGCACAGCCGTACGCCGGTACCGCAGCCGCTGAGCTACCTCATCGACGACGTGGCCCGCCGCCACGGGCATCTGCGGATCGGGGCGGCGTCCGCGTACGTACGCTGCGACGACGAGGCGGTCCTCAACGAGATCCTGGCCGACCGCCGCTCCACGGGCCTGCGCCTGCGCCGCCTGGCCCCCACGGTCATGGCCGCCCAGTCCGACCCCGGCTCCCTCCTCGAAGCCCTGCGCGACATGGGCTACGCGCCGGCGCGGGTGATCAGGACGTCGCCCTCGGCGGATTCGGCGGCCGGCGCGTAGCCCATGTCGCGCAGGGCTTCGAGGAGGGAGCC
>NZ_QWFA01000035.1 GCF_003501885.1 Streptomyces globisporus | reverse complement strand
GCGTGGGGCGGATACCGGGGGGCGGCCGGGCGGAAATTCTCGGCGGGACAGCGGGCCCGGATGCCACGATGACGTCATGAGTTCTGCCCCCGCGCCCGTCCCGGCGGACCCCACCGTCCTGCACCCGATGCCCGGCCAGCCGCGCGTGGTGCAGCTGAAGCCGCTGGTCACCTCGGAGCTGATCGAGGTCGGTGACTACGCGTACTACGACGACCCCGAGCACGCCACGGAGTTCGAGACCCGGAACGTGCTGTACCACTACGGCCCGGAGCGCCTGGTGATCGGCAAGTTCTGCGCGCTGGCGACGGGGGTGCGGTTCATCATGAACGGCTCCAACCACCGCATGGACGGCCCGTCCACGTTCCCCTTCCCCACGCTGGGCGGCTCCTGGACCGACCACTTCGACCTGCTGACGGACCTCCCCGACCGGGGCGACACCGTGATCGGCAACGACGTCTGGATCGGCTACGAGGCAGTGATCATGCCGGGCGTCCGCATCGGCCACGGCGCGATCATCAGCGCCCGGTCCGTGGTGGTCTCGGACGTCCCGGACTACGGCATCGTCGGCGGCAACCCGGCCCGCCTGATCCGTACTCGGTACGAGGAGGAGGACATCGCACGCCTGCTGGCGGTGGCCTGGTGGGACTGGCCGGCGGAGCACCTCACGCGCCACATCCGTACGGTGATGTCGGGCACGGTGGCGGAGCTGGAGGCGGCGGCGCCGGGGGGTGTGTAGGGCGGGCCGTCGGGGTGGTCACGCCTACAGTGCGGCGTGAAGACCGCGAAGTTCTCCGGTGCGGTGTCGGCGACCGCCCGGAGGGAGACGTGCTCACGGACAAGGGCGAGCGCTGCCGCAGAGGGCTCGATGTCGACACCGTAGGCGCGGTACCGGCCGATCAGCGTCGCGACGGCCTCTCCCCAGGAGCCCGTAGCGCCTGGCTCAGGACGACCCCGGCAGCCGGCTCCAGAAGTGGTCGATGATGTTCTCGATGTAGCGGCGGCCGTCCTCGCCGGAGGCCGTGGTGCCGCCCGCCCGGCTCAGCGTGGCCGTCATCAGGGCCTGGTAGTCCTGTTGCATGGCCTGCAGTGGGGCCTTCAGGTCGCGGCGGTCCATCGAGACCAGCTTGGCTATGTCGCGGATGTGGGCCTGCCAGCGGGTGGAGACCGCCTCGGTGAGGAGGCGGGCCAGCTCCTCCTCCAGCCTGGTGATCGCGATGAAGTCGCGCGGGGGCAGGCGGAGGACCTCGCCCAGCTTGACGGACTGCCGTTTGTCGCCGGTCCAGTGACCGGCCTCCTCCATGTACAGGTACGCGTCGAGGGTCAGGCCCGTGGCACGTGCCACGTCCTCGGCCGAGACGCCGCGCGCGATGCGGTGTTCGAGCAAGGTGCCGGGGCGACCCATGAGTTCACTGGGCCGGCACCACAACGCGCCTGCCAGAGCCGTCAGTTCACCCGCGTCCGGTACGTGCGTGCCGCGTTCCCACGCGATCACGTGCTCGGGGGTGATGTGCGAGGTACCGAAGGACGCGCGCATGCCGTAGGCGACATGACCGGGGGCCATCCCGAGCTTCTCGCGCAAGGCGCGCGCTGCCCGCGCGTTGAAGGGGAGTGGTGGGTGCACGCCACGGAGAGTAGGGGAGTTGTCACCGCAACTTCCATGCCCACTGTCGGCTGCCTGCCGGTTTGACGGAAAAGGTCGCCGTCGATTCCGTAGGAACGCACAGGAGCGAATGGGCATCAACTGCACGCTCTACGCGGGTAGTTGCGATCCCACGGGTGCCGCGTATGATCCGCTCGCAAGGTGCCGTATGTGCGTTCGCACAGCGCCTGTCACTCGCTGCGGGGAGCGCCGGCGCCCACCCCGCCCCCCTCATTCGTCCGCATGCCCAGGAGACTTCGTCATGCACGCCAGCCCGAGCAGCCCACCACCGCCCGACGCGAAGACCGCCGGATCGGGGGGCGCCGTCGACCGGTTCTTCCGGATCAGCGAACGCGGCTCGTCCTACATACGGGAGATACGCGGCGGATTCGCCACGTTCTTCACGATGGCATACATCCTCGTGCTCAACCCGATCATCCTCGGCGGGGCCGAGGACAAGTTCGGTGAGCAGCTGGACAGCGTGCAGTTGGTCACCGCCACCGCTCTGGTCGCCGCGGTGATGACGCTGATCATGGGTGTGGGCGGCAATCTGCCGCTGGCCCTGGCGGCGGGTCTTGGCATCAACGCCGTCGTGGCCTTCCAGATCGCGCCCCTGATGAGCTGGGAAGACGCGATGGGTCTCATCGTGCTCGAAGGGCTCTTGATCTGCGTTCTGGTGATGACCGGGTTGCGCGAGGCGATCATGCACGCCATCCCGCAACCTCTGAAGCAGGCGATCAGCGTCGGCATCGGTCTGTTCATCGCCTTCATCGGCTTCGTGGACGCCGGGTTCGTCACCCGCATCCCCGACGCCGCGAACTCCACCGTGCCCGTCCAGCTCGGCACCGGCACGCTCACCGGCTGGCCGATGCTCGTCTTCTGCCTCGGCGTGCTCCTGACGATCGTGCTGGTCGCCCGGAAGGTGAAGGGCGCGATCCTCATCAGCATCGTCCTGATGACCGTCGTCGCCATCGTCGTCAACGAGATCGCCGACATCAAGGCCTGGGGCCTGACGTCGCCCTCGATCCCCGGCAACCCCGTCGCCGCGCCCGACTTCGGGCTGCTGTTCCAGTTCGACCTGCTCGGGTCGTTCGGTCAGGTCAGCGTTCTCACGGTCGTCCTGCTCATCTTCACCCTGATCCTGTCCGACTTCTTCGACACGATGGGCACCGTCGTGGGTGTCACGGCGGAGGCCGGTCTCCTCGACGAGCGGGGCCAAGTGCCCGGTCTCGGCCGCGTCCTGCTGATCGACGGCGCTGCCGCCGTCGTCGGTGGCGCCACGTCCTCGTCGTCGGCCACCACCTACATCGAGTCCGCGGCGGGTGTCGGTGAGGGAGCCCGCACCGGCTTCGCGAACCTGGTCACCGGCGGGCTGTTCGCGCTCGCCCTCTTCCTCACGCCCGTGCTGACGATCGTGCCGATGCAGGCGGCGGCGCCCGCCCTCGTCGTGGTCGGGTTCCTGATGATGACCCAGGTCAAGCACATCGACTGGGACCGCTACGACGTCGCCATTCCGGCCTTCCTCACCATCGTCGTCATGCCGTTCACCTACTCCATCACCAACGGCATCGGCGCCGGCTTCGTCGCCTACGTGGTCATCAAGGCGTGCCTGGGCAAGGCGCGCGAGGTCCACTGGCTGCTGTGGGGCACCGCGGCGCTCTTCCTCGTGTACTTCCTCATCGATCCGTTGGAGCAGGTCCTCGGGATGAAGTAGCGGGAACCCGGGGCGGGGCAGCGGATCCCCGGGGTCGGTCGATCCCGGGGATCCCAGGAGTCCGGGGGTCGGTCAGTGGCTGCCCGCGTCCGCCAGGCAGAACTCGTTGCCCTCCGGGTCCTTCAGGACCGTCCAGGTCATCCCCTGCATCGACTGCTCGCCGACGACGGTCGCGCCCAGCTTCGCCAGGCGCTCCACGTCGGCGAGGCGGTCGGGCGAGGCGAAGTCGATGTGCACCCGGTTCTTGCCGGGCTTGGGCTCGGGCACCCGCTGGAAGCCGAGGACCAGCGGGGTGGCCGCGAGGACGACGAACGCGTCGTAGTCCTGGGTGTCCTCGACGCCCAGCGCCTCGGCCCACCAGGCGGCCAGCGTCTGGGGGTCGGCGCAGTCGATCGTGATCATCTCCGGTGAGATTCGCATGCCCCTCACCGTACGGCGCACCACTGACAACGCCCCCGCAGCGCAGGGCGCGTGGAGCCGTTCAGACCAGGACGACCTCCAGCAGCGGCAGCTCACGGCCCGGAATGGAGCCGGACGGCGTGGCGCCGATCCGGACCGCGCCCATGGCCCGGTAGAACGGCTCCGCGTTCGGGTCGGCGTCGATGGTGAGGCGGGTGAAGCCCAGGCGGCGCGCCTCGTCCGTGGTGTGGGTGAACAGGCGCCGCCCGACGCCCCTGCCGATGGTGTCCGGCTCGACGAACATCATGCCGAGCGCGCCCTTCGGCGGCTCTCCGTCCAGCGTGGTGAAGCCCAGGATCCGTCCGTCCTCCTCGGCCACCGCCGTCCGCCGCGCCGCCACCTCCGCGGGGCGCATCGTCAGCTCCTCGCGGCAGGCGGCGAGGAACTCCGCGTCGTACTCCCAGTGGCCCTTCGACCGCAGGGCCAGGTCCGTCAGTGCGGCGGCCTCGGCCGCCTCGCCCGCGCGTATCCGCATGGAGGCAGTCTCCCTCCACACGGATACCCGCGCTCGCGGATTTCCGGCCCGCGTCAGTCGAAGCCCGCGTCAGTCGAAGACCGGCCCCTGCGTCCGGGTCCGCTTGATCTCGTAGAAGCCGGGGATGGACGCGACCAGCAGCGTGCCGTCCCAGAGCTTCGCCGCCTCCTCGCCCTTGGGGGCGGGGGTGACGACCGGGCCGAAGAAGGCGACCTGCTCGCCGTCCGCGCCGGGGACCGCGATGACCGGGGTGCCGACCTCCTGGCCGACCTTCTCGATGCCCTCCTGGTGGGAGGCGCGCAGCTCGGTGTCGTACGTGTCCTTGTCGGCGTACTCCGCGAGGTCCTCCGGCAGGCCCACGTCCTTCAGCGCGGCGGTCACGGCCTCGCGGGTGGGGCCTTCGCCGTTGTTGTGGAAGCGGGTGCCGAGCGCGGTGTAGAGGGGGCCGACCACGTCGTCGCCGTGGAGCTGCTGGGCGGCGATGACGACCCGGACCGGGCCCCAGGCCTGGTTCTCCAGCATGTCCCGGTACTCCTCGGGCAGCTCGTCCAGCTTGTCCTCGTTGAGGACGGCCAGGCTCATCACGTGCCAGCGGACCTCGACGTCGCGGACCTTCTCCACCTCCAGCATCCAGCGCGAGGTCATCCACGCCCAGGGGCAGAGCGGGTCGAACCAGAAGTCGACCGGGGTCTTGCCGTTCGCCGGGGTGTTCTCGGACATGTCTCTCCTCTGAAGGGCGCGTGAAGGGCGTGCTCCGCAGCAGGCGTATCCCGCGGAGGGCGTGTTCGCCTTCGATCGAGAACGTCTCCCGAGGGCGACCCATTCCCTGCCTGCCGCCGCGCGAGGACGCATGCAAGGATCAATGGGTTCGAACACGACACAAGACGCGCGTCACGAAGGAGTGCCCGTGCCCGGTGAAAACCTGTCCCGCGACGAGGCCCAGAAGAGGGCCGAGCTGCTGACCGTCGACGGATACGAGGTCGCTCTCGACCTGCGGTCCGCCGTCGGCGAGCCCGAGGGGACCGGCGGGGACGGCGGTCCGCTGACGTTCCGGTCACTCACCACGATCCGGTTCCGCTCCGCCCGGGCCGACGCCTCGACCTTCGCGGACCTGGTCGCGCCGGGTGTGGACGCCGTGACGCTGAACGGGAAGGCGCTGGACCCGGCGGTCGTGTTCGACGGTGCCCGGGTGGCCCTGGACGGGCTCCTGGAGGGCGAGAACGTCCTCGTGGTCGACGCCCGCTGCGCGTACAGCCGGACCGGCGAGGGCATGCACCGCTTCGTCGACCCGGAGGACGGCGAGGTCTACCTCTACACGCAGTACGAACCGGCCGACGCCCGCCGCGTCTTCGCCAACTTCGAACAGCCCGACCTCAAGGCTCCCTACCGCTTCCAGGTCACCGCCCCCGCGGGCTGGCGGGTCTGGTCCAACGGGGCCGAGGAGTCCCACGAGGGCGGGGTGTGGACCTTCGCAGAGACCAAGCCGATCTCCACGTACATCACGGCCGTCGTCGCCGGTCCGTACCACTACGTGAGCGACCACTACAGCCGTACGTTCGACGACGGCACCACGCTGGACATCCCGCTCGGCGCCATGTGCCGCAAGGGGCTCGCCAAGCACTTCGACGCGGACGACGTCTTCCTGATCACCAAGCAGGGCCTGGACTTCTTCCACGACCACTTCGACTACCCGTACCCCTTCGGGAAGTACGACCAGGCGTTCGTGCCCGAGTACAACCTCGGGGCCATGGAGAACCCGGGCATGGTCACCTTCCGGGAGGAGTACATCTACCGCGGCAAGGTCACATCGGCGGCCTACGAGCGGCGGGCCAACGTCATCCTCCATGAGATGGCGCACATGTGGTTCGGCGACCTGGTCACCATGGAGTGGTGGGACGACCTGTGGCTGAAGGAGTCCTTCGCGGACTTCATGGGCTCCTTCTCGATGGTCGAGGCGACCCGCTTCACCAACGGCTGGATCACCTTCGCCAACAACCGCAAGGCCTGGGCCTACCGCGCCGACCAGCTGCCCTCCACGCACCCCGTCACGGCCGACATCCGTGACCTGGAGGACGCCAAGCTGAACTTCGACGGGATCACGTACGCCAAGGGCGCCTCCGTGCTCAAGCAGCTGGTGGCGTACGTGGGGCGCGACGCGTTCCTCGAAGGCGCGCGGCGCTACTTCAAGAGCCACGCGTACGGCAACACCCGGCTCGGGGACCTGCTGTCCGTGCTCGCCGAGACCTCCGGGCGGGACATGACCGCCTGGTCGCGCTCCTGGCTCCAGACGGCCGGCGTCAACACGCTCACCCCGGTGCCCACGTACGACGCGGCGGGCGTTCTCACCGAGCTGGCCGTCGTCCAGGAGGCCGCCGCATCCCACCCCGAGCTGCGCCCGCATCGCGTCGCGGTCGGCCTGTACCGGCGTACGCCCGAGGGCGAGCTGACGCGGTACGCGCGCGCCGAGGTGGACGTCGCCGGCGAGCGGACCGTGGTGGAGGCGCTGACCGGCTCCGAGCGGCCCGATCTGATCCTGGTCAACGACGACGACCTCACGTACTGCAAGGTCCGCTTCGACGAGGGCTCGCTGGCCACGCTCCGCGACCACCTGGGCGAGATCGCGGACCCGCTGGCCCGTGCCCTGTGCTGGTCGGCCCTGTGGGGCCTGACCCGGGACGCCGTTCTCCCGGCCCGTGACTTCGTCGCGCTGGTGCTGGCGCACGCCGGTCGCGAGAGCGACATCGGCGTGCTGCAGATGCTGCACGCCTGGGCGCAGTCCGCGCTGGTCAACTACGTCGCGCCCGACTGGCGCGAGGAGGGCGGCCGGGCGCTGGCCGAGGGCGCGCTGCGCGAGCTGCGGGCCGCCGAGCCGGGCAGCCAGCACCAGCTGGCCTGGGCCCGCTTCTTCGCCGCGGTCGCCTCGTCCGAAGAGGACTTCCGGCTGCTGGGCGGGCTGCTGGACGGCACCGCCCGGATCGACGGTCTCGACGTCGAGCAGGAGCTGCGCTGGGCCTTCCTCTCCCCGCTGGCCTCGCACGGGGCGGCGAACGAGGCGGCGATCGACGCCGAACTGGCCCGCGACGACACGGCGTCCGGCAAGCGTCACCACGTACGCTGCCTGGCCTCGCGGCCCTCGGAGGCGGTGAAGGCGCAGGCGTGGGCGGCGGTCGTGGAGTCGGACAAGCTGTCCAACGCGCTGGTCGAGGCGACCATCGCGGGCTTCGGGCAGCCTTCGCAGCGGGAGCTGCTGGCACCCTACGCCAAGCGCTACTTCGAGGTGATCGAGCGGATCTGGGCGGAGCGGTCCATCCAGATCGGCATGCATGTGGTGCGGGGGATGTTCCCCGGTCTCCAGGACAGCCCCGCGACCCTCGCGGCGACCGACGCCTGGCTCGCCGAGCACGAGGACGCGGCCCCGGCGCTGCGGCGGCTGGTGCTGGAGGCCCGGGACGATCTCGCGCGGGCGCTGCGCGGGCAGGAGTGCGACCGGGCGGCGGCCTGAGTGCGACCCCGCCGTGTGACCACGGGGGTGTGACCGAGGGGCGCTCGGGTACGGCGTGCGTGCGGCGTGAAAGCGGCGCTCGTACATCCGCCCGAGACGCCCCTCCCCCGATTCCCGGCGCGACGGCCCTTTTCGGTTGTCGAACGTCCGTACTTCAGGACGGCGTTGTCCGGGAATGTCGACGGGCGTGTAACAGGGGTTAGGACCCCCTTCGCGGGCGGGAAACCCCGGGACATGACCCAGAACACCCCGCTCTCCGCCCGTCTCCCGCGTCTCCCTCTTCACCCCGACGATGTGACGCAGCGCGTCCTGTCCACCGCCCAGTTGAGGGCGCGGGGCGTGTCCGCCGCGCAGACGTCGGCCCAGTGCCTGCCGGGCGGCCCCTGGCAGCACCTGCTGCCGGGGGTCCATCTGCTGCACCCGGGCCCGCCCACCGGCCGGGAGCGGCTGCACGGGGCGCTGTTGTACGCGGGGCGCCCGCCGGTCTCCGCGCGGCGCACCGCGGCGGGCCCGTCGGACGCGGGGTACGGGGAGGCGATGGTCACCGGGGTCGCCGCGCTCGCGCTGCACGGCTTCGCCTCGGTGGGGGAGCTGGGCGCGCTGCACCGGATCGACGTGCTGGTCCCCCGCACCCGGCGGCTGCGGTCGACCCGGTTCGTGGAGGTGCTGCGGACCGCCTCGATGCCGGAGCCGGTGCGGGTGGGCGAAGTGCCCGTCGCCCCGGTGGAACGGGCGCTCGCGGACGCGGTGGCGGCCACGTCCGACGCGGCGGCCGTCCGGCGGCTGCTGACCGAGGCGGTACGGGACGGGCACTGCGAACCAGCCGCCGTGGTACGCGAGTTGAGCGAGGCGAAGTTGCTGGGGCGGCCCGCCGTGGTGGGCGCGGTGGACGCGCTGCTCGCCGAGGGGCGGGCGGTGGCGGAGGCCCGGCTGTACGCGATGGTGCGCGAGCACGGGCTGCCGGAGCCGGTGTGGAACGTGGAGCTGCGACTGCCGGGCGGGCCGGACCTCGGCGGGGTGGACGCCTACTGGCCCGATCACGCGGTGGCGGTGGAGCTGGACTCCCGGGCGCCCCGGCACGCCGTGCACGGCGTGCCCGGCCGGAGGGGCGGCCGGGTCCAGGAGGACCCGCAGTGGTCCGCGTACGCCGCGAAGCGGGAGCATCTGGAGCGGCTCGGGGTCACGGTCGTCCATCTCACGCCGAGGAAGCTGCGCGAGGCGCTGGACCAGCAGGCGACGGTGGTGCGGACGGCGCTGATGGCGGCGGCGGACCGGGAGCCGGCCGCGTATGTGATGGTGCTGCCGCGCTGAACGGGCGTGAGGGTGCTGCCGTAGGGAACGGAGGACAGCGACCGCTGGTCCGGACCACGTGGCTCGAACTCGCACCTCCGGCGGACACTTTCACCTCATTCGTCCCTGGTGGCGCATTGCCCCCAGTGGCGGATCTCTGCCATGTCACCAACTCGTCTCCGTCAACTCTCCACAAACCTCTGTCATTTACGACAGGGTGAGCGGTCATCCGGTACCGAATTCCGGACTCTCTCTTTCACTTACAGGGATGCTGATGACCAAGGAATCCCCCAGTTCCATACCGGGCGCGAGACGAGCGGCCCGTATCGCGGCCGCGGCGGGCCTCGCGGCCGCTCTCGCCGCCACCGGTGCCACTCCGGTGTTCGCCGTCGACGACCCGGCTCCGGCCCCCGTCAAACCGGCCGCCTCCAGCGACCGGGGCGACAAGCTCGGCAAGGCCGACGCCGATGTCCTGGCGAAGGCCGAGGCCAAGGGCGAGAAGAACATCACCATGATGGTCGCCACCACCCCCGGGGCGACCGAGCAGGTCAGCAAGCAGCTGGACGCCGTCGACGGCTCCGTGCTCGGCCAGACCTACGACAAGCTCGGCTACGTCCGGGCGACGGTCCCGACGAAGAGCGCCGAGTCCACCATCAAGGCGGCCTCCAAGCTCTCCTCCGTCCTCGGCATCGATCTCAAGCAGGAGATCAAGCTGGACGACCCGACGCCCAAGGGCGACCGGGCCGCCGGGGCCAAGCAGACGAAGGCCACGGGCAGTTACGCGGCGCCGAACAAGAAGACCCCGGCGAAGAACCCGTACAACCCGTCGTTCGAGACGGGCGCGGTCGACTTCGTCGCGAAGAACCCGAAGGCCGACGGCCGCGGGATCACCATCGGCATCCTGGACTCCGGCGTCGACCTCGGTCACCCGGCCCTGAAGAAGACCACCACCGGCGAGCGCAAGATCGTCGACTGGGTGACCGCCACCGACCCGGTGAGCGACGGCGACGGCACCTGGCTGCGGATGACCGAGTCCGTCAGCGGCCCGACGTTCACGTCCGGCGGCAAGGCGTACGCGGCCCCCGCGGGCAGCTACAAGTTCGCCACGTTCGCCGAGTCGGCCACCACCGGCGGCGACATGGCGGGCGACCTCAACCGCGACGGTGACACCACCGACGTCTGGGGCGTGCTGTACGACCCGGTCACCGGCACCACGCGGGTCGACCTGAACGGCAACGCGGACTTCTCCGACGACAAGGTCCTCAAGCCGTACAAGGAGAAGTTCCAGGTCTCCTACTTCGGTGAGGACGACCCGCGGACCCCCGTCGTCGAGCGCATCCCGTTCGTCGTCGAGACCCGCAAGGGCGTCACGTACAACGCGGCCGGCGCCAAGGCCGACTTCGTCAACATCGGTGTCATCGAGGGCTCGCACGGCACGCACGTCGCGGGCATCACCGCGGCCAACGGGCTGTTCGGCGGTGAGATGGACGGTGCCGCCCCCGGCGCCAAGATCGTCTCCTCGCGCGCCTGCACCTGGTCCGGCGGCTGCACCAACATCGCGCTGACCGAGGGCATGATCGACCTCGTCGTGAACCGCGGCGTCGACATCGTCAACATGTCGATCGGCGGCCTGCCGCCGCTGAACGACGGCAACAACGCGCGCGCCGAGCTGTACAAGCGGCTCGTCGACATCTACGGCGTGCAGCTGGTCATCTCGGCCGGCAACAGCGGCCCGGGTCTCAACACCATCGGCGACCCGTCGCTCGCCGACCACGTGATCTCCGTCGGCGCGTCGATCTCCAAGGAGACGTGGGCGGCCAACTACGGCTCCAACGTCACCAAGAAGTACGACATGCTGCCCTTCTCCTCGCGCGGTCCGCGTGAGGACGGCGGCTTCACGCCGATCCTCTCGGCGCCGGGTGCGGCCATCAACACCACCCAGACCTGGGCGCCGGGCGGTCCGGTCAAGGAGGCGGGATACGACCTGCCGGCCGGCTACTCCATGCTCCAGGGCACCTCGATGGCCTCCCCGCAGGCCGCGGGCGCTGCCGCGCTGCTGCTGTCGAAGGCGAAGCAGACCGGCATCGAGCTTCCCCCGGCCGACCTGCGCGTGGCTCTGACCAGCACCGCGGGCCACATCGCCGACGTGCCCGCGCACGTCCAGGGCTCCGGTCTGATCGACATCGTCAAGGCCTGGAAGCAGATCTCCAAGCAGGGCAAGCCCGCGCACGAGTTCTCGGTGAAGGCCCCGGTCGACACCGCGATCGACTTCGCGCTCAAGGACCCGGGCTTCGGCACCGGCCTCTACGACCGCGAGGGCGGCCTGAAGGTCGGCGAGTCCAAGGTCTACGACGTCGTCGTCACCCGCACCACGGGCCCGGACCGCGCCGTCCAGCACAAGCTGACGTGGAAGAACAACGACGGCACCTTCGAGCTCAGCAGCCCCGAGTACGTCTCGCTGCCGCTCGACACGCCGGTCAAGGTCAAGGTGAAGGCCAAGGCGAAGACCGCCGGGGTGCACAGCGCCATCCTCAAGGTCGACGACAAGAAGACCTCCGGCGTCGACCACCAGATCATGACCACGGTCGTCATCGCCCACGAGCTGCAGCAGCCCGGATACGCCTACAAGACGTCCGGCTCGGTGCAGCGCAACGGCACGACGTCGTACTTCGTCAACGTGCCGGAGGGCGCGAAGACCCTTGAGGTCGCCCTCAGCGCGCTGCGCTCGGGCAGCCAGACCCGGTTCATCGCCCTGCACCCGTACGGGACGCCGGTCGACCCGACCTCCACGGTCAACTGCTACCCGAACTACGAGAACCCGGCCAACACCTGCCGCCCGGACGTGCGCTCCTACAAGGACCCGCAGCCCGGCGTCTGGGAGATCGAGGTCGAGTCGCGCCGTACGTCGCCGCTGCTGGACAACCCGTACAAGCTGGATGTCTCGCTGCTCGGCGCGACCTTCGACCCGGCGGTGCGCACCATCGCCGAGGCGAAGATCGGCGCTCCGGCCGCGGTGGACTGGAAGGTCACCAACACCGCCGCCGCCCTCCAGGGCAAGCTCCAGGGTGGTTCGCTGGGCTCGGCCAAGGTGGACAAGCCGTCGATCTCCACGGGTCAGACCCGTGAGACCACGGTGACCATCGGGGCGGGCGTCGAGAAGCTCGACTTCGCCATCGGCGGTACGTCGGACGCCAACGCCGACCTCGACCTGTACGTCTTCCGGGGCGCCACGCAGGTCGGCAGCGGCACCACCGCCGGTTCCGAGGAAGCGGTCAGCCTGCTGAAGCCCGCCGCGGGCACGTACACCGTCGTCGTCGAGGGCTACTCGGTCCCGGCCGGGTCGACCACGTACGACTACCGCGACGTGTACTACGCGGCGTCGCTCGGCACGATCAAGGTCGACTCCTCCAAGGCGGTGAACCTGGCCAACGGCGCGTCCGCCCAGGTCGGCGCCGAGGTCGTGGTCGCCGGGGCGGCTCCCGAGGGCCGTCAGTTCTTCGGTGAGGTCCAGCTGGTCAACGCGCGCGGCACCGCCGCGGGCACCGGCAGCGTCGTGATCGAGAAGGTCACGCCGTAACGACCCCCTGCGGTACGACGGCGGGGCGGGCGCTCTCAGGAGCACCCGCCCCGCTGTGCGTGTTCCTCGTCACAGGCCGCCCACGCCGCCGCAGATGTTTCCCCACGCAGGCACGGACGTTGCAGAATCTGCGGTCCTCGCGGAAAGAGTCCGCAGGTCGGACAATGGATTGGACAAGGCGGGCCAGGACATACGCATCATGGAGCGGCATACGGACCGCACAGACGCACAGGTGTACAGAACAGAGGAGTCCTCGTGAAGGTCGGAATCGTCGGCGCCACCGGTCAGGTCGGCACAGTCATGCTCAGGATCCTGGCCGAGCGTTCCTTCCCGGTCGACGAGCTGCGGCTGTTCGCCTCCGCCCGGTCCGCGGGCTCCACGATCGACTTCCAGGGATCCGCCGTCACCGTCGAGGACGCCTCCACGGCCGACTACACGGGCCTGGACATCGTGCTGTTCTCCGCCGGCGGCGCGACCTCCAAGGCACTGGCCGAGAAGGTCGCCTCCCAGGGCGCCGTGGTGATCGACAACTCCTCCGCCTGGCGCAAGGACCCCGAGGTCCCCCTCGTCGTCTCCGAGGTCAACCCGCACGCGGCGAAGGTCCGCCCCAAGGGGATCATCGCCAACCCGAACTGCACCACGATGGCCGCGATGCCGGTGCTGCGCCCGTTGCACGACGAGGCCGGCCTCGAAGCGCTGACCGTCGCCACCTACCAGGCCGTCTCCGGCTCCGGGCTCGCCGGGGTCTCCGAGCTGCACGGCCAGGCCTCCAAGGTCGTCGCCGACGCCGAGAAGCTGGTCCACGACGGCGAGGCCGTGGACTTCCCCGAGCCCGGTGTCTACAAGCGTCCGATCGCCTTCAACGTGCTGCCGCTGGCGGGCTCGATCGTGGACGACGGCTCGTTCGAGACGGACGAGGAGCAGAAGCTCCGCAACGAGTCCCGCAAGATCCTGGAGATCCCGGAGCTGAAGGTCTCCGGCACCTGCGTCCGGGTCCCGGTCTTCTCCGGCCACTCGCTCCAGATCAACGCCCGCTTCGCCCGCCCGATCGGCGTCGAGCGCGCCCACGAGCTGCTGAAGGGCGCCGAGGGCGTCGAGCTGTCCGAGATCCCGACCCCGCTCCAGGCGGCGGGCAAGGACGCGTCGTACGTCGGCCGCATCCGGGTCGACGAGACGGTGGACAACGGCCTCGCGCTGTTCGTCTCCAACGACAACCTCCGCAAGGGCGCGGCGCTGAACGCCGTGCAGATCGCGGAGCTGGTGGCGGCCGAGCTGAAGGGCTGACGCGCGGCACGCACTCCCGTACCCGTACGGAAAGGGGCGGCCACCGGTGTGCACCGGTGGCCGCCCCTTTGTGTGCGGGTCAGAGGGCGAGGTGGCGGCGCAGAGCCTTGTCGATCTCCGCCATGCGCTGACGGGGCACCTCACCGAGGCGCTTCAGAATCCGGTCGGGGGAGACCGCCCGGATCTGTTCGCACTGAACCTTGGAGTTCTGCGGAAGGCGGCTCTCCTCCGCGGTGAGAAGCACCTGGAAGCTGAGGATCCGCGAAGTGTTCGAGGTCAGGGGCACCACGGCGACGACGCCCCTGCCGGACACCTCGGCCGACCGGTTGGCGGCGTTGTTGGAGACGATCACCACCGGACGCACCTTGTTGGCTTCGCTCCCCCGCGCGGGCTCCAGGTTCACGAGGTGGATGTCGCCCCTACGCATCCGTGAGCCCGTCGGCCACCGTGCGGTCCCACAGAGCGGCGTCCTCACTCGCGTCCCACTCCTGGAACGCCTCGGTGTACTCCGCCTCCAGGCCTGCGGTGCGCAGCAACTCGATAGCGGCGTGTATGACAGCGGACCGGGAATCCGCGTCGGTCTTCGCCGCGTACTCGTCGACGAAGGCGACATCCTCCTGAGGCAGGCTCACACTGATCTTCATACCCGAGATGCTACCAACGGTAGGAAGAAGGCGCTACCCGTCGTCCAGCAGGGCCGGACATGGAAGGATGATCCGAAACGTCACCATCAAAGGAGATGACCGCGTGCCTGGCACGAATCTGACCCGCGAAGAGGCACAGGAGCGGGCGCGCCTGCTGACCGTGGACGCGTACGAGATCGATCTCGACCTCTCCGGAGCGCAGGAGGGCGGCACCTACCGGTCCGTGACCACCGTGCGCTTCGACTCCGCGGAGGCCGGTGCGGAGACCTTCATCGACCTGGTCGCCCCGGCCGTCCACGACGTGGTGCTGAACGGCGAGAGCCTGGACGTGGCCGCCGTCTTCCGTGACTCACGGATCGCGCTGCCGGAGCTGCGCGAGGGCGCCAACGAGCTGAAGGTCGTCGCCGACTGCTCGTACACCAACACCGGTGAGGGCCTGCACCGGTTCGTCGACCCGGTCGACGAGCAGGCCTACCTGTACACGCAGTTCGAGGTCCCGGACGCCCGCCGCGTCTTCGCCTCGTTCGAGCAGCCGGACCTGAAGGCGACCTTCCAGTTCACCGTGAAGGCCCCCTCCGGCTGGACGGTCATCTCGAACTCGCCGACGCCGGAGCCCAAGGACGACGTCTGGACGTTCGAGCCGACGCCGCGCATCTCCACGTACATCACGGCCCTCATCGTCGGCCCGTACCACTCGGTGCACAGCACCTACGAGAAGGACGGCCAGACCGTCCCGCTCGGCATCTACTGCCGCCCCTCGCTGGCGGAGTACCTGGACGCGGACGACATCTTCGCCGTGACCAGGCAGGGCTTCGAGTGGTTCCAGGAGAAGTTCGACTACGCGTACCCGTTCGCCAAGTACGACCAGCTCTTCGTCCCGGAGTTCAACGCGGGCGCGATGGAGAACGCGGGCGCGGTCACCATCCGCGACCAGTACGTCTTCCGCTCCAAGGTGACGGACGCGGCGTACGAGGTGCGGGCCGAGACCATCCTGCACGAGCTGGCCCACATGTGGTTCGGCGACCTCGTGACGATGGAGTGGTGGAACGACCTCTGGCTGAACGAGTCGTTCGCCACCTACACCTCGATCGCCTGCCAGGCGGACGCGGCGGGCTCGAAGTGGCCGCACTCCTGGACCACGTTCGCCAACTCCATGAAGACCTGGGCGTACCGGCAGGACCAGCTGCCGTCCACGCACCCGATCATGGCGGACATCAGCGACCTGGACGACGTCCTCGTCAACTTCGACGGGATCACGTACGCCAAGGGCGCCTCGGTGCTCAAGCAGCTCGTGGCGTACGTCGGCAAGGACGCGTTCTTCCAGGGCGTGCAGGCGTACTTCAAGGCGCACGCCTTCGGCAACACGCGCCTCTCCGACCTGCTGGGCGCGCTGGAGAAGACCTCCGGACGCGACCTGAAGACCTGGTCGAAGGCGTGGCTGGAGACGGCCGGGATCAACATCCTGCGCCCGGAGATCGAGACCGACGAGAACGGCGTCGTCACCTCCTTCACCGTGCTCCAGGAGGCCCCGGCGCTGCCCGCCGGGGCCAAGGGCGAGCCGACGCTGCGCCCGCACCGGATCGCGATCGGGGCGTACGACCTCGACGCGGACGGCAAGCTCGTGCGCACCGACCGGATCGAGCTGGACGTCGACGGCGAGCGCACCGACGTGCCCGCCCTGGTGGGCAAGGCCCGTCCGGCGGTCGTCCTGCTCAACGACGACGACCTGTCGTACGCGAAGGTCCGCCTCGACGCCGAGTCGCTGCGGGTCGTCACCGAGCACCTGGGCGACTTCGCCGAGTCGCTGCCGCGCGCCCTGAGCTGGGCCTCGGCGTGGGACATGACGCGCGACGGCGAGCTGGCGACCCGCGACTACCTCTCGCTGGTGCTCTCGGGCATCGGCAAGGAGTCGGACATCGGCGTCGTCCAGTCGCTGCACCGCCAGGTGAAGCTGGCGCTCGACCTGTACGCGGCCCCGGAGACCCGTGAGGGCGCGCTCAACCAGTGGACCGACGCGACGCTGGCGCACCTGCGCGCCTCGGAGCCGGGCAGCGACCACCAGCTAGCGTGGGCCCGCGCCTTCGCGGCCACGGCCCGCAACCCGCAGCAGCTGGACCTGCTCCAGTCGCTGCTGGACGGCACCGAGTCGATCGAGGGCCTGGCCGTCGACACCGAGCTGCGGTGGGCGTTCGTGCAGCGGCTGGCGGCCGCCGGGCTGCTGGACGAGGAGGAGATCGCCGCCGAGTACGAGCGGGACAAGACCGCTGCGGGCGAGCGCCACGCGGCCTCCGCGCGGGCGGCCCAGCCGTCCGAGGAGGCCAAGGCCCAGGCGTGGGCCGCGGTCGTCGAGTCCGGCGAGCTGCCCAACTCGCTCCAGGAAGCGGTCATCAGCGGCTTCGTCCAGCCGGACCAGCGTGAGCTGCTGTCGCCGTACACGGAGAAGTACTTCGCCTCGGTGAAGGGCGTCTCGGACGCGCGCAGCCACGAGATGGCCCAGCAGATCATCGTGGGCCTCTACCCGGCCCTCCAGGTCTCGCAGGAGACGCTGGACGCCACCGACGCGTGGCTGGCCTCGGCCGAGCCGAGCGCGGCCCTGCGCCGGCTGATGTCGGAGTCGCGGTCCGGTGTGGAGCGCGCCCTGAAGGCCCAGGCGGCGGACGCGGCGGCGGCCACGGCCTGACCCGCGACCTCCCGAGGGGGCGTCCTCTTCGCTGCGGCGGAGGGGGCGCCCTTCGGCGTACGCCCGCGTGCGTGCGCCGTACGCTCGCGCGTCTGCCGTACACCGAGACGCTTTTGCCGTACGCCCGCGCGCGGTGGAGTCTCCCGTGGCCTACGGTCCGAAGGGTCGTCGCAGTCCTCGGAGGCAGGCCACGGGAGGGTCGATGCCCGGCTTCGCCGCGGTGCCGGTCGCGCTGGCCCTGTACGCGGGGCTGATGACGGCCCCCTCCCCCGCGCCTGCCGCCGCCGTGTCTTCCGCCGCCGGCTGCCGGGCCGGTCCGGCGGGCTGCTACGACCTCTACACGTACGGCTACACCCTGGGGCTGCACCCGTTCACCGAGCCGGACGCCGTACGGAGGCAGCTGACCGACCACTTCTGGCTCTTCCCGGTCAGCGGTGGCTGTGCGGGCCGGATCCGGGCCGGGGCGCGCTGCGAGTTGCTGGGCGGCAACCCGGTCGAGGTCGAGTACATCGGGGACGATCTCTTCCAGATCAACACGCTGCCGGGCCACCAGCTGGGCCGGGGCATGCACATCCGCTTCGCGTTCTCGCGGACCCTCGGCTTCCACACGATGACGGTCCGGGCCTGGCAGGACCGGCCCACCGACTGCACGGGCGAGGTCTTCTGCAACGGGGTGAACCGGGCGTTCGCCTGGGTGACCTGGCAGGTGCTGGCCAGGACGCTGTACGTCACGGCGTACGCGGCCTGAGCCGCCGGGCCGCCGGGTCCGTTGGAAACCGCCCGGCGGGCGGGCGCTGATGCGCAACCGTCCGCCGGGCGGAGGATGGGGGGCCGGGAAGGCCTTACGGGGTTTACGCGCCCGACTCCTCGTAGCGGCGGGTCAGCTCGGCCGCGCCGGACTCCGTGAGGGTGCCGTGCAGCCGCATCCGGGCCACGCCGCCGTCGGGGAAGGCGTCGAGGCGGACGTGGGTGACGACGGCCTGGGCGCGCAGCACGAAGCGGTGCAGGGTGTCGGGCTGGAGCCGGGTGCGCGGGAGGATCTCGAACCACTCGCCGGTGTCGCCGTTGCGGCCCTGGAGGGCGATCCAGCCGGCGGAGTTGCCCTTGAGGTAGGCGGTGTCGATCTCGACAGCGCGGACCGCGCCCTGGGCGGGGAGGCGGAAGCGGACCCAGTCGTTGGTGTCGCGGACCCGGCGGCGGCGGTTCTCCCAGCCGTCGTCCATCTTGCGGGAGGTGCCCGGCAGGATGATCTGGGTGGGCGAGGAGTAGAAGCGGTCGGAGGCGTCCTCGTACGTACCGCCGTTGAGCACCGAGATCAGGTCGACCGTGCCGAGCGCGGCGAGCCAGGCCGGGTCCGGGATGACCTCGCCGTGCACGCGGAGGCGGGCGATGCCGCCGTCGGGGTGCTGGCAGAGGCGGATGTGGGTGTAGCGGCGGCCGCCCGTGATCTCGAAGGCGTTGGCCGCGTGGCCGCGTACGGGGGCGGGCGGGAGGATCTCCTCCCACTTCACGTCGTCGGCGAGCAGCTGCTCGGGGCCCGGGGCGCCTTCGACAGAGGTGGCCTGCACGGATACGCGCTGCGGGTAGTTGCCGCGGAAGTGGGCGGTGTCCACGACCAGGCCGCGGATGATCCCGGGGGCGCCGAGGCGGACGATCGCCCAGTCGTGGTCCTCAGGAGCCGGGAAGGGGTGGTCGGCGTCCGCGCCGCGGCGGCGGCGGGTCTCCCAGCCGTCCATGATCTTGCCCTTGTGCCCGAAGTGCTCGGGGTCGAAGACGGCGCGCTCGCGGATCAGGAGGTTCTCGCGCTCGGCGAAGAACTCGTCGTTGGCGGCGATCACGCCCGCGCCGAGGCGGCGGTCGGCGAGGTCGACCAGCTCGGTGAAGGGGAGGTCGCCGGCCTCGCGGTAGTCGGCGTACGGGTCGCCGCCGCCGTAGGGCGCGGCGTCATTGGCGTGGGGGTCGGTGTCGGAGTTCTGGAATGTGGTCTCGCTCGCGTCGAAGGTCATGCCCTTACCTTGACGCCATCCGACCCATCAGGTCCATCGAAAGTTCTCGCAGATATTGTTCAGCTCAACTGAAAGATCGCGCGCTTTCGGTGAGCGCCGCGAGGACGCGCGCCACCGCCGGTCCGCTCTCCGCCCCGTGCCGGACGGCCGCCACCACATGGCGGCGCGGGCGGTCCGCCTCCAGCACCCGCATCACCACGCCCTCGCGGCGCTCCCGGGCGGCCATCCGGGGGACCAGAGCCACGCCCATGTCCGCCTCGACCAGGGCGAGGATCGCGGTCCAGCCGGCGGCGCTGTGGGCCTGCTCGGGGACGAAGCCGGCCGCCTCGCAGGCGGCGGTGGTGATCTCGGACCAGGGTCCGGAGCCGCCGAAGATCCAGCGGTCGGCGGCCAGGTCCGCGAGGCGCAGCTCGGGGGCGGCCGCCAGCGGGTGGCCGACGGGGAGCGCCACGTCGAGCGGGTCGGCGAGCAGCGGGAAGAGGCTGAAGCGGGGATCGCGGGCGGTCGGCGCGTGGGCGGCCAGCGAGAGGGCGAGGTCCACCTCGCCCGCGGTGAGCAGCTCGTACGCCTGGGCGGCCTCGGCCTCCCGGACGCGTACGTCGGGCCCCGGGCGGTCCTCGGCGCGCAGCAGCCGGACGGCGGGGACGACGAGGGCGGGCACGGCGGTGGAGAACGCGGCGACCCTGACCTCTCCGGCCTCACCGCGCAGATAGCCGGTCAGTTCGGCCTCCGCCCGCTCCAGCTGGGCGAAGACCGCCTCGGCGTGGCGCAGGACGAGATGGGCGGCGTCGGTGAGGCGGACCCGGCGACCCTGGGCCTCCAGGAGGTCCACGCCGAGCTGCTTGGCCAGATTGGTGAGTTGCTGGGAGACCGCGGAGGGGGTCATCAGGAGCGCCTCGGCGGTCGCCGTGACCGTGCCCCGGTCGCGCAGGGTGCGCAGGATGCGGAGCTTCTTGACGTCCCACTCGGTCATGGGCGCAACCTACCGGCCCGGCCCTCGCCCGAGCGCGCCTGCCCGGGGCCGGACGCACGGATGCGCCGCGCGGTAGCTCCTACCGGCGGCGCACCCTTCACGCGCGTGCATACGCGTGCGGGTCAGACCTGCTTCTTGGACTTGTCCAGGACCATCACCAGGGCCGTGATCACCACGAACAGGGCAATGGGCGCGACCACGTAGAGACCGATGGTCTCGATCGCGCTCAGGCGCGGAGCCGGGTCGTCACCGTCGTCGGGCGTGAGCGCGAGCGCCGGGGCCGACATGAGCAGCATCATCAGCGTCGTCCCGGCCGCAACGACGCCGGCGCGCATAGCGTTCTTCTTGTCCACGGTGCAAACGTAGCGAACGCCTAAGGACGGCGCTCGCCCGGGGGTGCCGTATGAGGCTTCCGGGGTCGGAGGACCTCCATCAGCGCGTGCAGCCGGGGCGAGGCGGTGATCTCCTCCAGGGTGACCGGATGGCCCTCGGGGTCGGCGATCGGCAGCCGCCAGTTGGGGTACTGGTCCCAGGTGCCGGGGAGGTTCTGCGGGCGGCGGTCACCCACGGTGTCGGGGAGCCAGACACCGGTCATCCGGGCGGGGGTACGGCGCAGGAAACGGTGGACGGCCCGGACGGCGGCCTCCTCGTCGCCGTCGCCCTCGGGGAGCATCCGCAGCCGGGCCAGGAGGGCGAGCCACTCGGCGGTGTCGGTGGCGTCCTCGGTGAGCTCCTCCTCCAGGGAACGGGCGAGCAGGCCGAGGCGGTGGCGCAGCGTCACATGATCGCCGGTCAGCCGGGCGGCGGTGGACGGCAGGTCGTGGGTGGTGGCGGTGGCCAGGCAGTCCCGGCGCCACTTCTCCGGGGCGAGCGGCCGACCGTCGCCCTCCCAGTCGCGCTCGAACCAGAGCACCGAGGTGCCGAGCACCCCGCGCCGGGCGAGCGCCTCACGGACCCCGGGAGCGACGGTGCCGAGGTCCTCGCCGACGACGGAGGTCCGGGCCCGGTGGGCCTCCAGGACGAGGACGGCGAGCATCGCCTCGGCGTCGTACGCGACGTACGTGCCGTCGGTGGGCGGGCGGCCCTCGGGGACCCACCAGAGCCGGAAGAGGCCCATCACGTGGTCGATGCGCAGGGCCCCGGCATGGGCGAGCAGTCCGCGCAGCAGGCCCCGGTAGGCGGCGTATCCGGTGGCGGCGAGGGTGTCGGGGCGCCAGGGCGGCAGGCCCCAGTCCTGGCCGCGCGCGTTGAACGCGTCGGGCGGCGCGCCGACGGACATGCCGTGGGCGAAGGCCTCCTGCTGGGCCCAGGTGTCGGCGCCGGCCGGATGCACGCCGACGGCGAGGTCGTGGACGATGCCGACGCCCATCCCGGCGTCCTCGGCGGCCCGCTGGGCGGCGGCGAGCTGGCCGGCGGTCAGCCAGGCGAGGCGGCAGTGGAAGTCGACCCGGTCGAGCAGTTCGGAGCGGGCGCGGGCGGTCCCCGGCGAGCGGGGGTCGCGCAGGGCCTCGGGCCAGGTGTGCCAGTCGGGGCCGTGCGCCTCGGCGAGCGCGCACCACAGGGCGTGGTCCTCCAGCGCCTGCCCCTGCTCGGCCAGGAAGTCGCAGTAGTCGGCGCGGCGGCCGGGGGTGAGCGGCACCTGGACGACCAGCTCCAGGGCCTGGCGCTTCAGCTCCCAGACGGCGTCCCGGTCGATCAGGGCGCCCTTGTTCAGCACGGCCTCACTGAGGGCGGCGGCGTCCTGCCGGAGGTCGTCCAGGGTGGCCCGGTCGCGGACGTGCCCGTATTCGGGGATCGACTCGACGTGCAGGTGCACCGGGTCGGGGAAGCGGCGCGAGGAGGGGCGGTACGGGGAGGGGTCGGTGGGCTTCCCGGGAACGGCCGCGTGCAACGGGTTGACCTGCACGAACCCGGAGCCGAGGCTGCGCCCGGCCCAGCCGGCGAGGTCGGCCAGGTCCCCGAGGTCGCCCATGCCCCAGGAGCGGGCGGAGAGCAGGGAGTACAGCTGCACCAGGAAGCCGTGGGTGCCCTCGGGCGGCTGCGGCACGCGGGCCGGGGCGGCGACGAGGGTGGCGGTGGCCCGGCGGTTGTCCGGCGTACGGACGTGGATGCGGTGGACACCGTGGGGCGGCGGGATCCACCAGGCGGGGGCCTCACCCCGAGCGGAAGGGGCCTCCGGAGCCGGAGCGGCCTCCGTGGTGGCCTCACCCGCAGGCGTCACGGGCGCGGCGCCGGTCTCGTCGGGAGGTGTAGCGGGCGCGGCGGCCCCCGGAGCCGTCGCGGGCGCGTCGGCGGCCGGGGAGCCGGCGGGAGCGCCGGTGGCCGGGCCCCCCGCCCGGGCCCGCATGCTCAGCGGGGCGGGCGGGCGGCCCGCAGGGTGTCCCGGGGCCCCGGACGGCTCCGGCTCGACCGTGACGGTCGAGCCGGGGGGCAGGCCGGCCAGAGCGGGCGGCAGGGGCTCGCCGGCCCAGACCACCACGGTCGGCGGCAGCAGGCGCGAGCGGGACTCCGCGGCGGCGAGGCACTTCCGTACGTCCGCCGGAGTGCCGGCGTCGACGCCCAGCGCGGCGAGCACGGCGATGACCGTGTCGTCGGGGACGGACACCGTGACATCCGGCGACGGGGAGTAGGAGGTGGCGACACCGTGCAGTGCGGCGAGCCGGGACAAGCCCATTCAGACTCCTGGGAACTCCATGCCCCCCGCGGTGCCGGGTGCGGTCGGCTCGCTGGTCAGTGGGGCGACGGCGGCGAGCGGCGGCTCGCTCGTGAGAGGGGTGGCATCGGCGAGCGGCGGCTCGCTGGTCAGCGGCGCGGAATCGGCGAACGAGGATTCACCGAGCAGCAGGGGGACATCGGCGAGCGGCGGCCCGCTGATCAGGTGGGCGACATCGGAAAGGGGAAGTTCGCTGGTCAACGGCGCGGACGTGGACTGGGCGGGCACCTGTTTGGAGAGGGCGGAGAGCAGAAGCTGCGCAGCTGCGGGCATGGTGGCCTCCTGGCCGTGGAGAACAGGACACAGCAGACCTACCCAGGCCCCGCCCCGGCAGACGTGGATGTGATGCAGGCGTTATGACAACGAGCACAACGTGCCCTGGGTCACATTCCGTTCCCCCGTACGGCAGGTATGGGCCGTTTTCAGCCACTCCCGTCCGTCACACCAACCCCACAGAGCCCGAGGTGTCGCGATTCCCGGCAATTCCGGCAGAACGGCCAAGCGCATTGACACCCTTGCGCCCGGGTGGTGGGCTCGGAGCCCGCCAGCGGCAGTGGGGACGTACGGAAGGGGACTCGACGTGCGGATCGGGCGCAGAAGGCAGGCGACGGCCGTGGCCGCCGCCGTGATCGGCGGACTCCTCGGATCCGTCTCCGTCGCTCCGTCGGCGGTGGCCGCCACCGCCGCCCCCAGCGACCCCGGCAGGCCCGTCTCCGACACCGCCGACCGCGCGGACAGCACCCGCACGCCGTCCGTGTGGCCCCGCCCGCAGAGCATGAGGACCACCGGGCGCGCCGTGCCGCTGGGCGCCGAGGCCACGCTCGTCGCGGCGCCGGACGCCGATCCGTACGCCGTCGAGCAGGCGCGCTCGCTCCTGCGCTCGGCGGGCGTCCGGACCCTGCACGAGAGCCTGCCGGGCCGCGGCCCCGTGGTCCGGCTCGGCGGCACGGGCGCCGGTGAGGCGCTGCGGGCGCTGCGCGCTCCCGACCGGGCCGATCTGCCGTCGGGCGGCTACCGGCTCGCGGTCGGCGAGGTCGCCGGACGGGCCACCGTCGCGCTGGAGGGGCTCGGCGGGGACGGCCTGTTCCACGCCGTCCAGACCCTGCGTCAACTCGTCGCCGGCGGATCGGTGGCCGGGGTGACCGTCCGGGACTGGCCGGGAACCGCCGTACGCGGCATGGCCGAAGGGTTCTACGGACAGCCGTGGACCCGCGAGGAGCGGCTCGCCCAGATCTCGTTCATGGGCCGCACGAAGCAGAACCGCTATCTCTACGCGGCGGGCGACGACCCCTACCGGCTGGCACGCTGGCGCGAGCCCTACCCCGCGGACAAGCGGGCCGACTTCCGGGCGCTGGCCGAGCGTGCCCGCGCCGAGCATGTCACGCTCGGCTGGGCCGTCTCCCCCGGTCAGGCCATGTGCATGGCATCGGACCAGGACGTCAGGGCGCTGACCAAGAAGGTCGACGCGATGTGGGCGCTGGGCGTCCGGGTCTTCCAGCTCCAGTTCCAGGACGTCAGCTACAGCGAGTGGCACTGCGATCTGGACGCGGAGACCTTCGGCAGCGGTCCGAAGGCGGCGGCCCGCGCCCAGGCCCGGGTGGCTGGCGCCCTCGCCCGGCATCTGGCGGAACGGCACCCGGACGCGGCCCCGCTGTCCGTCCTGCCGACGGAGTTCTACCAGGACGGGGCCACGGACTACCGCACCGCACTGGCGGCCGAGCTGGACGACCGGGTGCAGGTGGCCTGGACGGGTGTCGGGGTGGTCCCGAAGAAGATCACCGGCGGTGAACTGGCCGGGGCCCGCGCCGCGTTCCGCCACCCGCTGGTGACGATGGACAACTACCCGGTCAACGACTACGCCCAGGACCGCATCTTCCTCGGCCCGTACACCGGCCGGGACCCGGCGGTGGCGAGCGGTTCGGCGGCGCTGCTGGCCAACGCGATGGAGCAGCCGTCCGCCTCCCGGATCCCGCTGTTCACCGCCGCCGACTTCGCCTGGAACCCGAAGGGGTACGACCCCGCCGCGTCCTGGCGGGCGGCGATCGACGATCTGGCGGGCGGGGACGCGGCGGCTCGGGACGCGCTGCTGGCCCTGGCCGGGAACAGCGCGGGATCGGTGCTCGGCGCGGAGGAGTCCGCCTACCTCCAGCCCCTGTTCGACGCCTTCTGGAGCACCCGCGCCGACGCCGCCCGCCGCGACCGGGCGGCGGACGGGCTGCGGGCGGCGTTCTCCGTGATGCGGCAGGCCCCCGAGCGGCTGAAGACCCCCGCGGAGGGCCGGCTGACCGACGAGGTGCGCCCCTGGACCGAGCAGCTGGCCCGCTACGGCCGCGCCGGTGAGCTGGCGGTGGACCTGCTCCAGGCCCAGGCCGCCGGGGACGGTGCCGCCGCCTGGCGCATCCAGCTGGCGCTGGAGCCGCTGCGCGAGGAGATCCGGGCGAGCCGGGCCACGGTCGGCAAGGGGGTGCTGGACCCGTTCCTGGACCGGACGGCGAAGGTGGCCGCCGGGTGGAACGGCACCGACCGCGCCTCGGGCCGGGTCACCAAGGACGCCAGCGGCTACACGGTCCGGCTGGACGCGGCCCGCCCGGTGGAGGCCGTCACGGCGCTCGCCGAGCCCGGGCACGCCCTCGCCGACGCGGTCGTGGAGGCCCATGTGCCCGGTGAGGGGTGGCGTCCGCTCGGGCGGCTGTCGCCGAGCGGCTTCACCCAGACCGCCGCGAAGGGGCTGCGCGCCGACGCGGTGCGGGTCACCGTGCCGGAGGCGGCCCGGGCCGCCCGGCCGCCCTATCTCAGCCCGACGCTGCCCGCCGCGCCCACCGTCGTGGCGGGGACCCCGCAGGTGCGGGCCCTGGTGCCGTGGTTCGGCGACGAGCCCGCGGCCACCCTCGACCTGAAGCACGGCGAGACCGACGCGGAGATCGGCGGCGAACCCCAGCGGGTCGCGGCGCGGCTGGCGGGCCGGCGTCCGGTCGAGGTCAAGGGCAAGCTGACCGCGAAGGCTCCGAAGGGCATCGAGGTGCGGGTCCCGAAGCAGACGACCGTGCCGCGCGGATCGCGTACGGAGGTCCCCGTGGACATCACTGTCCCGAAGGACACCCCGGCGGGCGAGTACGAGGTGCCGCTGACTTTCGGCGGCCAGGAGTCGACGCTGACCGTGCGGGCCTTCCCGCGTACGGGCGGCCCGGATCTGGCACGTACGGCGAAGGCCTCCTCGTCCGGCGACGAGACCCCGGACTTCCCCGCGTCGGCGGCCACCGACGGCGATCCGGAGACCCGGTGGTCCTCGCCGGTGGAGGACGGCGCCTGGTGGCAGACCGAGCTGGAGAAGCCGGTGCGGCTGGGCCAGGTGGTGCTGAGCTGGCAGGACGCGTACGCCTCCCGCTACCGCGTACAGGTCTCCGCCGACGGCCGCGTCTGGCGCACCGCCGCGACCGTGACGGAGGGCCGGGGCGGGCGCGAGTCGGTCCGGATGGACGCGAAGGACACCCGGTTCATCCGAGTGCAGGGCGACAGCCGGGCCACGCAGTACGGCTACTCGCTCTGGTCGGTGGAGGCGTACGCGGTCGCGGACGACTGAGCCGTACGGGAAAGACCGGCGACTGAGCCGTACGAGGGAGCCGGAGGGCGACGAGGCAGCCGAAGCCGCCGGGGGGGGGGCGAGGGACGGCGAAGGCCCGGACTCAGGCGGACACGCCGTCGATCCGGGCCATCACGTCGTCCGCGCCGAACGGCTGCAAATACGGCAGCCAGCGCGGGTCGCGGTGGCCTGTCCCGATGATCCGCCAGGCCAGACCGGTGGGCGGGGCGGGCTGATGGCGCAGCCGCCAGCCCAGCTCGGGGAGGTGGCGGTCGGCCTTGACGTGGTTGCAGCGGCGGCAGGCCGCCACCACGTTGTCCCAGGCATGCTGACCGCCGCGGCTGCGCGGAATGACGTGGTCGACGCTGGTGGCGGCGGCGCCGCAGTACATGCAGCGCCCGCCGTCCCGGGCGAACAGCGCCCGCCGCGTCAGGGGGACGGGGCCCCGGTAGGGCACCCGGACGAAGCGCTTGAGCCGGACCACACTGGGTGCGGGCACGGCACGGGTGGCACTGTGCAGGAAGGCGCCGGACTCCTCAAGACAGATGGCCTTGTTCTCGAGGACGAGGACGAGCGCGCGGCGGAGCGGTACGACGCCGAGCGGCTCGTACGACGCGTTGAGAACCAGGACGTGCGGCACGGTGGATGCCTCCTTGTACGCCGGCGGCGCGTGGCTCGCGCCGGGACGATCCGATCTCAGTCTCTCCTCATGCCTGGTCGAAGCGCCACCACGTACGGGTAACGGGCCGGGAGGATTTTTCTCACCCCGGGCCCCGCGCACCGCTCCGCGAGGTCGAACACGTGCCTCACCAGGGCGGCCGTCCGCGCTGTGCGATCGGCCACAGCGCAGATGTTCCCGGTGAGACCCGTCTCTCCTCCCGCGACGGCAACGATCCACTCCCCCGGCTTCGTTAGTGTTATTGACCAGCCGTCGTCCCCCTGGAGGTCTCTGCCGTGTCCCTGTCCGTCCTCTTGGCCGCAGCCCCGTCTCCCGAGCCGGGTGGCTCGCTGGACGAAGCCGCCGAACAGGCCGGGAACGCCGCGGGCTGGGTCGAGGAGAACTGGTCCACCTGGCTGAGCACCGGGTTGCGCATCCTGCTGATCGTCGCCGTGGCGATCACGCTGCGTTATCTGATCCGGCGCGCCCTGACCAACCTCATAGACCGGATGAACCGCAGCGCTCAGGCCGTGGAGGGCACGGCGCTGGGCGGGCTCCTGGTGAACGCGGAGCGCAGACGCCAGCGCTCGGAGGCGATCGGCTCGGTGCTGCGCTCGGTGGCCTCGTTCGTGATCATGGGCACGGCCGCACTGATGGTCCTGGGTGCCTTCAAGATCAACCTGGCGCCCCTTCTGGCCTCCGCCGGTGTCGCGGGTGTGGCGCTCGGCTTCGGCGCCCGCAACCTGGTCACGGACTTCCTCTCCGGCGTCTTCATGATCCTGGAGGATCAGTACGGCGTCGGCGACACCATCGACGCAGGCGTCGCCTCCGGCGAGGTGATCGAGGTGGGCCTGCGCGTCACCAAGCTGCGCGGCGACAACGGCGAGATCTGGTACGTCCGCAACGGCGAGGTGAAGCGGATCGGCAACCTCAGCCAGGGCTGGTCCACGGCCGGGGTCGACGTCACGGTGCGTCCGACCGAGGACCTGGAGCAGGTCCGTAAGGCGATCACCGCGGCCGCCGACACGATGACCAAGGAAGAGCCCTGGTCGGAGCGGCTGTGGGGCCCGGTCGAGGTGCTCGGCCTGGACGCGGTCCTGCTGGACTCGATGACGGTCCGGGTGACCGCGAAGACGATGCCGGGCAAGTCGATCGGCGTGGAGCGCGAGCTGCGCTGGCGCATCAAGCAGGCGCTGGACGACGCGGGCATCCGCATGATCGGCGCGCTGCCGCTCCAGACCGAGGGCGAGTCCTCGGCGGACCCGACGGCGGCGATGGCGGCCCCCTCCGCGTACGCGTCGGCGACCTCCCCGCAGTCGATGGCGACCACCCCGATACCGCCGCCGACGAACCTGAACAAGCAGTAGGCAGCCCTTCCGCCGACGCCCCCGGCCGCGCCTGGATCCCAGGACCGCGGCCGGGGGCGTCCGCGTCGCAGGTAACACTTTGATTGCCGGACGGGTGGCACCCATTGACGCCCCGGTGACCTGCGCCCTACCGTCCTCTCAACCGAATAGGAAACTTTCCTAACAGAGTCGCGACGGGCGTCACGGGCGAACGTCGCGGGCGGACGTCACGGACGTGAGTTCCTGACAGAGGGCGGTGCATCCACGATGGCGGGAACCACTCCGGGCTCACCCGGCGCATCCGGCACTCCGGGCACCCCGCGCGTGCTGCGGGCCATGAACGACCGGGCCGCCCTCGATCTGCTGCTGGAGCACGGGCCGCTCTCCCGCACCCGGGTCGGCAAGCTGACCGGGCTCTCCAAGCCCACCGCCTCCCAGTTGCTGGCCCGGCTGGAGGCGGCCGGGCTCGTCGTCGCCACCGGCACCAGCGAGGGGCGCCCCGGACCCAACGCGCAGCTCTACACGGTGAACCCGCGCGCCGCCCATGTCGCCGGGCTCGACGTGAACGGGCAGCGCATCGTCGCCGCCGTCGCGGACGTGACCGGGGCGACCGTCGGGCAGTTCGAGCTGGCCACTCCGGGGCGGCGCGCCGACAGCGTGGTGCGGCAGGTGGCCGACGCGCTGGACGGGGCGGTCAAGGACGCGGGGCTGACCCGCGCGGACGTGCACCGGATCGTCATCGGCACCCCGGGCGCGTTCGACCCGGGCACGGGGCGGCTGCGGTACGCCTCGCACCTGCCCGGCTGGCACTCCCCCACCCTGCTGGACGAGCTGGCCGCGTTCCTGCCGATGCCGGTGGAGTACGAGAACGACGTCAACCTCGTCGCCGTCGCCGAGCAGCGCCTCGGTGCGGCCCGTGGCCACGAGGACTTCGTCCTGCTGTGGAACGAGGAGGGCCTCGGCGCCGCCCTCGTCATCAACGGCCGGCTGCACCGCGGCTTCACCGGCGGCGCGGGCGAGGTCGGCTTCCTGCCGGTGCCGGGCACCCCGCTGGTCCGCCAGGTCGTCAAGGCCAACAGCGGCGGCTTCCAGGAGCTGGCGGGCGCCCAGGCGGTGCCCCGGCTCGCGAAGGCGCTGGGCATCGACACCCCGCAGCAGCCGTACGCGAAGGTCGCCGCCGAACTGCTGGCGCGGGCGGCCGACGCGTACGAGGAGGACGAGGCGCTCACCGAGCTGCTGCACCAGTACGCCCAGCGCCTCGCCACCGGTCTCGCGTCCGTCACCGCCGTCCTGGACCCCGGGCTGATCGTCCTCTCCGGCGGGGCGGTCGCGGGGGGCGGCGAGATCCTGCGTTCCCTGATCCAGTCCGAGCTGGCCGAGCTGGCCGCCTCCCGGCCGCGTCTGGTCGTCGGCGAGATCGACCGCACCCCCGTCCTGCGCGGCGCCCTGGAGCGGGCGCTCGCCGACACCCGCGACGAAGTGTTCGACACCTCGCGCTGAGCCCGTCCCCTGTTCCCGTTCCTGCCGTCCGCTCTCTTTCCCGCCCCTGGCCCCTGGGAGTTCTGCCATGCGCACAAGTCGTCTCACCGGCGTCGCTGTCGCCGTCGCCGCGATATCGGTGCTCGCCACCGCGTGTACCGGCCAGTCCGAGGCCGGCGCCTCCGACGACCCGAACGCGAAGACCACGATCGACTTCTGGCACGGCTGGAGCGCGCCCGCCGAGGTGAAGGCGGTCCAGGACAACATCGACCGGTTCGAGAAGGCCCACCCGAACATCACGGTGAAGGTCTCCGGCAACATCAATGACGACAAGCTCAACCAGGCGCTGCGCGCGGGCGGTTCGGACGGGCCGGACGTGGTCTCGTCCTTCACCACGGCCAACGTCGGCAAGTTCTGCGCCTCCGGCGCCTTCACCGACCTGAAGCCGTTCATCGAGAAGTCGAAGCTGGACCTGGAGAAGACCTTCCCGAAGGTCCTCCTGGACTACACCCAGTTCGAGGGCAAGCGCTGCGCCCTCCCGCTGCTCACCGACGCCTACGGCCTCTACTACAACAAGGACGCGTTCAAGAAGGCCGGGATCACCGCGCCGCCGAAGACGATGTCCGAGCTGGCCGACGTGGCGAAGAAGCTGACGGTCGAGAAGGGCGACACCTACCAGCAGCTCGGCTTCATGCCGAACTTCCACGGCTACGAGACCGTCGTCAGCCACTACATGCCCTCGTGGGAGCACGCCTACTTCGACGAGAACGGCAAGTCCAACATCGCCAAGGACCCGGCGTTCGCCAAGATGTTCACGTATCAGAAGAAGCTGGTGGACAGCCTCGGCGGTTACACCAGGCTGGAGAAGTACCGGGGCACCTTCGGTGACGAGTGGGGCGCCAAGCACCCGTTCCACACCGGCCAGGTGGCCATGCAGTTGGACGGCGAGTGGCGGCTCGGGATGGCCGATGACGCCGGGGTGGACTTCGAGATCGGGGTCGCGCCGATGCCCGTCGCGGACGACGAGGCGGACAGCTACGGCAAGGGCTATCTCTCCGGCACCATCGTGGGCATCGCCCCGGCCAGCAAGAAGCAGAACGCCGCCTGGGAGCTGGTCAAGTTCATGACCACCGACACCGAGGCGGTCGTCAACTTCTCCAACGGCATCCGGAACGTGCCCTCCACCCTGGAGGCGCTGAAGTCGCCCGACCTGAAGTTCGACCCGCGCTTCAAGACCTTCCTGGACATCGCCCAGCACCCGGAGTCCAGCACCTCCGACGGGGCCGTCAACGGGGCCACGTACCAGCTGACCCTCCAGGACTTCGGCTACCAGTACGAGAAGGGCGCGGTGAAGGACCTCCAGGCGGGTCTGGAGAAGACCGCGCGGCAGATCGACACCGACATCGCCAAGGCCAAGTAGCCCGACGATGACGACGCACACCCTCCGCTCCAAGCGCCGCAGGTCGGCGCTGCGGAACGCGGCCTTCATGTCGCCGTGGCTGATCGGGTTCTCGCTGTTCTTCGCCTACCCGATGGTCTCGACGGTCTACTTCTCCTTCACCTCGTACGACGGGTTCGGCGCCCCCGCCTTCAACGGGCTGACGAACTGGACGTACGTCTTCCGCGACTACCCGATGTTCTGGCCGTCGCTGTGGAACACGCTCTGGCTGGTGGTCGTCGTGGTCACCTGCCGAGTCACGTTCGGCCTCGGGATCGGGCTGCTGATCACGAAGATCAAGACGGGTACCGGGGTCTTCCGCACCCTGTTCTACCTGCCCTATCTGGCCCCGCCGGTCGCCGCGACGCTCGCCTTCGTCTTCCTCCTCAACCCCGGCACGGGGCCGGTCAACGCGATCCTCGGGGACTTCGGGCTGCCGACGCCCGGCTGGTTCAACGACGCCTCCTGGTCCAAGCCGGCGCTCACCATGCTCGCGGTGTGGGGCATCGGGGACCTGATGGTGATCTTCATGGCCTCGCTGCTGGACGTGCCGGGCGAGCAGTACGAGGCGGCGGAGCTGGACGGGGCGTCCTCCTGGCAGAAGTTCCGCTTCGTGACCCTGCCGAACATCTCGCCCATCGTGCTGTTCGCGGTGGTGACGGGCGTGATCCAGGCGATGCAGTACTACACACAGCCGCTGGTCGCCGGAAAGGTCGCCTCCGGGGTCATCGGCGGCTCCGGCCAGTCCTTCGAACCCGGCTATCCCGACAAGTCGACACTGACGCTTCCGCAGCTCGTCTACAACCTGGGCTTCCAGCGCTTCGACTACGGCGCCGCCTGTGTCGTCGCCCTCGTCCTGTTCGCCCTGGCCATGGCCTTCACGGCGCTGCTGATGCGGGGCCGCAACAACCTGATCTCGGCGGGTGACTGAGCCATGACCGTCCTCCTCGACCCTGTCCGTAAAGCCGCTGCCGCCTCCCCGGAGCGCGCCTCGCGCACGCCCGCCGCCCGCACCGCCCGCCGCAAGGCGCTGCTGCACTGGATCGCCGTGCACTCCCTCGGGATCGCCGCCGCGCTCTTCTTCGTGCTGCCGTTCGTCTTCGTGGTGCTGACCTCGCTGATGAGCGACCAGCAGGCCCTGACCCGCGACCTCACCCCCAACACCTGGGAGTGGGGCAACTACGAACGGGTCTTCAACACCCCGGGCTTTCTGACCTGGTGGCGCAACACCCTGCTGTACGCGGGCGTCGGCACCGTCCTCACCGTGGTGTCGTCGATCCCGGTGGCGTACGCGCTGGCGAAGTTCCGCTTCCGGGGCCGCAAGCTGTCGCTGATGCTCGTCATCTCGATGATGATGCTGCCGCCGCAGGTCGTCATCATCCCGATGTACCTGTTCTGGGCGAAGCAGATGGACCTGTCCGGCACCTTGTGGCCGCTGATCATCCCGATGGCCTTCGGTGACGCGTTCTCCATCTTCCTGCTGCGGCAGTTCCTGCTGACCATCCCGAACGAGTACCTGGACGCCGCGAAGGTCGACGGCTGCGGGGAGTTCCGTACGCTGATGAAGGTCGTCCTGCCGATGGCCAGGCCCGGGATCGCGGCCATCGCCCTCTTCCAGTTCTTCGCCGCCTGGAACGACTACTTCGGACCACAGATCTACGCCTCGGAGAACCCGGCCGCCTGGACGCTCAGTTACGGCCTCGAATCCTTCAAGGGCGCACACCACACCGACTGGAACCTGACCATGGCCGCGACCGTTCTGGTCATGGCCCCCGTGATCGCCGTCTTCTTCTTCGCCCAGAAGGCATTCGTCGAGGGCGTCACACTGACCGGAGTAAAGGGCTGACATGAAGCTCGCAGTAGTGGGTGGCGGGTCCACCTACACCCCTGAACTGATCGACGGATTCGCCCGGCTGCGGGACACGCTGCCGATCGAGGAGCTGGTCCTCGTCGATCCGGCGGCCGACCGCCTGGAGCTGGTCTCCGGCCTCGCCCGGCGGATCTTCGCCAAGCAGGACCACGCGGGGAGGATCACGACCACCACCGACATCGACGCGGGCGTGGCCGACGCCGACGCGGTCCTGCTCCAGCTGCGCGTCGGCGGACAGGCCGCGCGCAACCAGGACGAGACCTGGCCGCTGGAGTGCGGCTGCGTCGGCCAGGAGACCACCGGCGCCGGCGGCCTCGCCAAGGCGCTGCGCACCGTGCCGGTCGTCCTGGACATCGCCGAGCGGGTCCGCCGCACCAACCCGGACGCCTGGATCATCGACTTCACCAACCCGGTCGGGATCGTCACCCGCGCCCTCCTCCAGGCCGGGCACAAGGCGGTCGGCCTGTGCAACGTGGCGATCGGCTTCCAGCGGAAGTTCGCCCGGCTGCTGGAGGTGGAGCCGGGCCAGGTGCACCTCGACCACGTCGGGCTCAACCACCTGAGCTGGGAGCTGGGAGTGCGCCTCGGCGGCCCGGACGGCGAGAACGTCCTGCCGAAGCTGCTCGCGGAGCACGGTGACACCATCGCGGACGACCTGCGCATGTCACGGAAGCTGGTGGACCGGCTCGGCGTCGTCCCCTCCTACTACCTGCGCTACTTCTACGCGCACGACGAGGTCGTACGAGAGCTCGGCACCAAGCCGTCGCGAGCCGCCGAGGTAGCGGCGATGGAGAAGGAACTCCTCGCGATGTACGGCGACCCGGCGCTCGACGAGAAGCCGGAGCTGCTCGCCAAGCGGGGCGGCGCTTTCTACTCCGAGGCGGCCGTGGACCTGGCGGCCTCGCTGCTGGGCGACGGCGGCTCCCCGGTCCAGGTGGTCAACACGTACAACAACGGGACGCTGCCTTTCCTCCCGGCCGACGCGGTGATCGAGGTGCAGGCCCGGGTCGGGCGCGACGGTGCCGTCCCGCTGGCCGTCCCGGCGCTGGACCCGCTGTACGCCGGCCTCATCGCGAACGTCACGGCGTACGAGGACCTCGCCCTGGAAGCCGCGCTGCGCGGTGGCCGGGACCGGGTCTTCAAGGCGCTGCTGGCCCACCCGCTGATCGGTCAGTTCGACTATGCCGAGGGCCTCACCGACCGGCTGATCGCACACAACCGGGAGCACCTGGCGTGGGCGTGAACGTGTCGGTCGTCGCCATCGACGCGGGCAACAGCAAAACCGATGTGGCACTGATCGGCGAGGACGGAACGGTGCTGGCCACGGCGCGGGGCGGCGGTTTCCAGCCGCCGGCGATCGGGGTGGAGGCCGCGATCGACGTGCTGGCCGGGGTGCTGGAGCGGGCGGTCACGGAGCTGCCGGCTCCGCCCGTCCTCTCCGGTCATGTCTCCGCCTGTCTGGCCAATGCCGATCTGCCGGTCGAGGAGGCCGAGTTGGCCGCCGCTCTGGAGTCGCGCGGGTGGGGCTCATCGGTGGAGGTGCGCAACGACACCTTCGCGATCCTGCGCGCCGGGGTGGACGAGCCCCGGGGCGTCGCGGTGGTGTGCGGGGCGGGGATCAACTGCGTGGGCATGACCCCGGACGGGCGGACCGCCCGCTTCCCCGCGATCGGGCGCATCTCCGGTGACTGGGGCGGCGGTTCGGGGCTCGCGGAGGAGGCGCTGTGGTTCGCCGCGCGCGCCGAGGACGGACGCGGCGAGCCGTCGGAGCTGGCCCGTACACTGCCGGGCCACTTCGGGCTCGACTCGATGTACGGACTGATCGAGGCGCTGCACCGGGGCGCGATCCCACTGGCGCGGCGGCACGAGCTGACGCCGGTGCTGTTCGACACGGCGGAGGCCGGGGACCCGGTGGCGGCCGCGCTGGTGAAGCGGCAGGCGCACGAGGTGGTGGCGATGGCCGTGGTCGCGCTGGACCGCCTCGACCTGCTGGAGGAGGAGGTTCCGGTGCTGCTCGGCGGCAGTGTGCTGGCCGCGCGCCACCCGCAGCTCAACGACCGGATCGCCGCGCTGCTGGCGGCCCGCGCCCCGAAGGCCGAGGTGCGCGTCGTGTCCGAGCCGCCGGTGCTGGGCGCGGCGCTGCTGGGCCTGGACCGGACGGGCGCGGGTCCGGAGGTCCACCGGAGGCTGCGCGCGCGGTACGCCTGAGGGTTCCGGTGCACCGCTCGTCGGGGAAACGTCCCTCCACGCACACCACGTGGGGGGACGCCGCTCGTTCGTTCCCCGTTCGTTCCTCGTACGGGTGAACGGCCGGCGTACGAGGGGCGCGAGGGAACCGATCGGGCTTCTGGAACGTGTACCTGATGGGAAGTCCGTTCGCTTATGGGGATGTATCCGGGCACGTTGTGCTGCTTGCCTTGATCGGCCGCGTCCGCCCTGATCGAATGCGGGGACTGATGACGGGGACGGGACGGGGACCCAACTGTCAGTGACCGAGGGGGAGGGCGAGTGACACACCCGCCGAGCGGCGGCTCGCAGACGTTGCGTACGCCGGACCCGTTGTCCGGGCACGCCGGCGTGCCCGCCCAGCGCACCACGTGGACCGCGCAGGTGCGGCGCCTGCGCGCCGTGGCGACGACCGAGCCCGGCCGGCTCCAGATCATCGGGGCCGTCCTGGCCCTGCTGGTCGTCGCGTTCGGCGCGGTGACCACGCTGGAGATATCCCAGCGGGCCTCCTCGGCCGACGACGTGGTCAGCCGCAGCCAGCCGCTCAGCGCCGACGCCGCGGACATCTACCGCTTCCTGGCGGACGCGGACACGACGGCGGCCAGTGGGTTCCTCGCGGGGGCGCAGGAGCCCGAGGCGGTGCAGGAGCAGTATCGGAAGGACATCGAGGAGGCGGCCCGGCTGCTGGTGAAGGCGTCGGGGAGCACCGACTCCGCCAGTGCGTCCAGCCGTGAGATAGCCACCCTCAACAAGCTGCTCCCGGTCTACACGGGCCTGATCGAGCGCGCCCGCGCCAACAACCGCCAGGGCCTGCCGCTGGGCGGCGCCTATCTCCGGTACGCGAACCAGAAGATGACCGGCGAGATGCTCCCCGCCGCCGAGCGGCTGTACGCGGCGGAGACGGGCCGGCTGGAGAGCGACTCGGCCGACGCCCGGCAGTGGCCGCTGTGGTCGATCGGCGCCGGGGCCGTCGTGCTGGGCGCGCTGGGGTGGATGCAGCGGCGCACCTACCGGCGGACGAACCGGGTGCTGAACCACGGGCTGCTGGCGGCGACGGCCGCCGCCTCGGTGGTGGTGCTCTGGCTGGCCGTGGGGCACACGGTGGCCCGCGCGGAGCTGCGGTCGGCGATGGTGCACGGCCAGGAGTCGCTGGACGTCCTCAACGACGCCCGGATCAACTCCCTGAAGGCGCGCGCCAATGAGAACCTCACCCTGGTGGCTCGGGGCGCGGTGCTGACGCCCGACGGCTCCGCCGACCAGTACGAGGCGGACTACGGCTCGGGGATGAAGGCGCTGAAGGCGCAGCTGGAGAAGGCCGAGCGGCTCGCGGACGACGACAGCGGGAGCGCGCCGGTGGCCACGGCGGCGGACGGCGTGTCGCAGTGGCAGGCACGGCACCGCGAGGCCCGGGCCACGGACGACCGGGGCGACTACGACGGCGCGCTGGCGCAGATCATCGGGACGGAGAAGTCCACCGGGCAGTCCTTCCAGCAGGTGGACGCCGCGCTGGAGAAGGCGCTCGCCCATGAGCAGGGCGAGTTCACCTCGGCGGCGAAGGACGGGCGCGGGGTCCTGCGGGGCCTGCCGACCGGGGCCGCGGCCCTGGCGGTGCTGGGGGCCGTCGCCGTGATCGTCGGGGTCAACCGCAGGCTCTCGGAGTACCGGTGAGAGGGGCAGCGATGAGCAGGTCCGAGGGCCGGCCCGGGCGCGGCGGCCTGCGCGGCTGGGGCGGTGTGACGGGAATGGCGGTGGCGTGCGCGGTGACCGCCGCTGTCACCTTGCTGCCGCTGGCCCACCACGACGGCGGTTCGGCCGGGGCGGGTACGTCGGGCGGGGTGGTGACGGCCGACCGGACCCGGGCCGAGGCGTGCACCGAGCCGGAGGCGAGCCTGCCCGCGTCCGGCGACGACGGGCCGAACATCGAGAAGATCAAGGAGCGCGGCAAGCTGATAGCGGGCGTCGACCAGAACAGCTTCCGCTGGGGCTACCGCAATCCGGAGAGCGGGGATCTGGAGGGGTTCGACATCGACCTGGTGCGGGCCATCGCCGATGACCTCCTGGGCGACCCGGACGCGGTGATCTTCCGGGCCATCCCCACCAACCAGCGCATCGCCGCCCTGGAGAACGACCGGGTCGACGTCGTCGTGCGGACGATGACGATCAACTGCAAGCGGCTGGAGCAGGTCTCCTTCTCCACCGCCTACTTCCAGGCCGGGCAGCAGGTGCTCGCCCCGAAGAAGTCGCCGATCACCGGCTACGACTCCTCGCTGAAGGGCAAGCGGGTCTGCTCGGCCGAGGGCTCCACGGCGTACGAGGCGCTGGAGAAGAAGTCCTTCGGGGCGCTCTACAAGGACGACTTCGACGGCACCGAGCGCGACCCGGACCGGCTGACCGTGCCCAACCAGCTGGACTGTCTGGTGCGGCTCCAGCTCGGCGAGGTCGACGCCGTCGTCACGGACAACGCCCTGGCGGCCGGGCAGGCGGCGCAGGACCCGGCGGTGGAGCTCAAGGGGAAGGACCCGTTCACCACGGAGTACTACGGCGTCGCCACGAAGAAGGGCTCCGACGACCTGGTGGCCCGGGTCAACAAGGTCCTGGTCGACTACCGGGCGGGCGGCAAGGACAGCGCCTGGATGCGGTCCTACGGGAAGTGGCTGGCGACCGGCCTGCCCGGGATCACCGCACCGCCCGCCCCCAAGTACCGCACCGACTGACCCCGTGCCCCCGCGGCACCTGCGCCGCGGAACCGTGCACCACAGCGGCGTACGGACCGGAACGAGCCGGCCGGAACAGACCGAAGCAGACCGATCCCGCCGGGCCCACCGGCCCGGCGGGGAGAGCGGAGAGGTGATCGATGGGCGTCGCGGGATCCTTCCCCAGCTTCGCGGGGAGGCCCTCCGGACCGGTCATGGACCGGGAGGAGGCGGACCGTGCGCTGGCCCGGCTCGGGGCGGAGCACGAGGCCATCGAGACCTCGCTCCTCGCGCTCCAGGACCATGCCGGGCGCCGGCTCCTGGAGGGCGCCGAGCTGACCGGCGTCACCCGGGAGCGCTGGGCCGCCACCGAGCAGTCGATCACCCTCCTGTGGGGGTACTTCGACGCGTACGCGGGGGCGCTGTCCGAGGCCCGCGAGATCCGTGCGCGCCGCCGCCACCCGAACCGGGAGGACCTCGCGGCGCTGACCGAGCTGCTGCGCGGCGAGTCGGTCACGGTCGCCAACCCGGGTGCGGTGCCGCCGCCTTCGGCCACGGGCCCGGCCCGGCTCTCCGAGCGGTTCTCGCTCCAGGAGCTGGTCGCCCGGATGAACGAGCTGTACGCCAGGTCCCTGGACATGGTCGTCGCCTCCGACTCCGTCTGGTCGGCGCTGCCCGCCCGGATCGACCTGCTCGCGGCCGAGCTGCACCGGACCCGGTCGCTGGCGCACTCGGTGGGGGTGCGGCCCGGTGAGCATCCGGCCGGGGACGATCTGACGGAGATCACCGAGGAGCTGACGACGCTGCGGGTGCAGGTGATCTCGGACCCGCTGGCGTTCTGGCTGCCGGGTCCCGGCAGCGCCGCGCCCGGCGGCGGCCGCCCCGACACCTCGCGCTACGACCGGGCCGCCCGCGCCCTGGAGGACGTACGGCGCGAGATCGAGGCGGTGCTCGCGGTACGGCAGGACGCGGAGGCGCGCCTGGTGCGGCTGCGGGACGTGCTCTCGCGGGCCGACCGCACCCTGACGGAGGCGCGGGCGGCGCGCGGCGAGGTGCTGGCGAAGATCGCCGCCTCCGAGGTGCCCGCGGTCAGCGGTCCGCCGACCGCTCTCCAGGAGCGTCTGGCGGCCGCGTCGGAACACCGCAGGCACGCCCAGTGGCACCGGCTCTCGCCGCTGCTGGAGTCCCTGGAGCAGGAGGCCGAGGACGAACTGCTGCGCGCTCGCGAGTCGTTGACCTCGGTGACCGCGCCGCTGGCGGTCCGCGCGGAGCTGCGCGGCCGGCTCGACGCGTACAAGGCGAAGGTGGCCCGGCACGGCCTGGCGGAGGACCCGCTGCTGATCGAGCGGTACGACGCGGCGCGCCGCATGCTGTGGAGCGCGCCGTGCGATCTGCGGGTCGCCGAGCAGGCCGTCCTGCGTTACCAGCACGCGGTCGCGGAGTCGCTGCCGCCGCGCCGGCCCGACGGACCGCAGGACGGGCGGGGCGCGGGCGAACAGGGGGAATCACGATGAGTACGCAGTGCCAGCGCCCCGCGTGCGAGGGGACCTACGAGGACATGGGCGGCGGTGAGCTGTACTGCGACACCTGCGGACTGGCTCCGGTCGTCTCGCCGACGGGCATGGTCTCCTCGCCGCCGACCGGGATCGCCGGGGGCGGCCGGGCGAGCAGCCGGGACAGCTCGTCGCAGCGATCCGGCTCCCGGGCCTCCGCCCGGTCCTCGTCCCGTTCGTCGACCTCGCGCCGTTCGGTCTCCGGCCGGCTGTCGCGTTCGCTGTCCGGGGCGTCCACGTCCCGTTCGGTCTCGGTGCGCTCCTCCGGCTCGACGTCGGCGGCCTCGGCGCGGGGGCGGCTCGGCGTCGGCCTGGTGGAGGTTCCGGACGTCCCCCGGCCCGATCCGCGTACCGCGGTGATGGAGCGGGCGGAGGTGCCCGAGCGCAAGCGGTTCTGCTCCCGTTCGGACTGCGGGGCCCCGGTGGGCCGTTCGCGCGGTGAGCGGGAGGGCCGCACCGAGGGGTTCTGCACCAAGTGCGGCCACCCGTACTCCTTCGTGCCGAAGCTGACCGGCGGCGACATCGTGCACGGCCAGTACGAGGTCGTGGGCTGTCTGGCGCACGGCGGTCTCGGCTGGGTGTACCTCGCGGTGGACCGGGCCGTCTCCGACCGCTGGGTGGTCCTCAAGGGCCTGCTGGACACCGGCGACCAGGACGCGATGGCCGCCGCGATCTCCGAGCGCCGCTTCCTCGCCGAGATCGAGCACTCCAACATCGTGCGGATCTACAACTTCGTCGAGCACCTGGACCAGCGCACCGGCTCCCTCGACGGCTACATCGTCATGGAGTACGTCGGCGGCAAGGCCCTCAAGGAGATCGCGAACGAGCGCCGCACCCCGGCCGGGAAGCGCGACCCGCTGCCGGTGGAGCAGGCCTGCGCGTACGGGATCGAGGCGCTGGAGGCGCTCGGTCATCTGCACAGCCGCAATCTGCTCTACTGCGACTTCAAGGTCGACAACGCGATCCAGACCGAGGACCAGCTCAAGCTGATCGACATGGGCGCGGTGCGCCGGATGGACGACGACGAGTCCGCGATCTACGGCACGGTCGGCTACCAGGCCCCCGAGGTGGCGGAGCTGGGCCCGTCGGTCGCCTCCGACCTGTACACGGTGGCCCGGACGCTGGCGGTCCTCACCTTCGACTTCCAGGGGTACACGAACGTCTTCGTGGACTCGCTGCCGGACCCGGACACCATCGAGGTGTTCCGCACCTACGAGTCGTTCTACCGGCTGCTGGTGCGGGCCACCGACCCGGACCCGGCCCGGCGGTTCGGCTCCGCGGCGGAGATGGCCGAGCAGCTGACGGGGGTGCTGCGGGAGGTCGTGGCGTTGCAGACCGGGCGGCCGCGTCCGGCCCTGTCGACGCTGTTCGGCGCGGAACTGCGCGTGGTCGACACGGAGTTGTTCGCCCCGCAGACGGACGACGTCTCGCAGCTGGGCGGCCGGGACACCGGCGCCGCGCGGGGCGGGCTGCTGGGCCGCCGCAAGGGCCGCGGCGGCCGGACGGCCGGCATTCCCGCGCAGGGCGGCCCGGGGCAGGCCCACGGCGGTGCGGCTCCGGTCGCGCCGGGGGCCGTGACGTCCGCGGTGGCCGGGGCGCTGCCGGTGGGCGCGCAGCCGTCCGGCCCGGCAGGTGGTCACGCGGCGGATTCACCGGGGGCCGCTCCCCTGGCCGTGCCGCCGACCCATGTCCGGGGTTCCGCGCCGGGCGGCGGGGCTCCGCTTCCGTACGCTCCCCCGGCGCACGCCCCTGTACCGGCGCCCCGGCCGCCCGAGCAGGCCCCGGGCCTCTCCGCCGGACCGTACGCCACCGGCGTCTCGGCCGGGCCGTACGTCCAGACCGCTCCGGCCGGACCGTACGGCCCCGGCGGGGGTGTCCGGCTCGCCCCGTTCGACGCCCCGGCCACCGCGTTGGCGCTGCCGGTCCCCCGGGTCGACGCGATGGACCCCAACGCCGGCTTCCTCGCCGGTCTGATGGCCTCCGCCCCGGCCGAGCTGATCACCGCCCTGCACACGGTCTCCGCCCCCTCGCTGGAGACCCGGCTGCGGGAGCTGCGGGCCCGGCTGGAGATGCGGGAGCCGGATGCGGCCGCCCGTGCGCTGACCACCCTGGAGGGTGAACACGCGGACGACTGGCGGGTCGTCTGGTATCGGGGCGTCACCTCGCTGGTGACCGGCGACCACGAGACGGCGGCGCTCTCCTTCGACGCGGTCTACGACGCGTTCCCCGGGGAGATGGCACCCAAATTGGCCCTCGGGATCTGTGCGGAGGTGCTGGGCCAGCTGGACAACGCCGCCGAGTACTACCGCCTGGTGTGGGCGACCGATCCGGGGTTCGTCAGCGCCGCGTTCGGCCTGGCCCGGGTGCAGATCGCCGCCGGGGAGCGGGGGGCGGCGGTGAGCACCCTGGAGTCGGTGCCGGAGGCCTCGATCCACTACACGGCGGCGCGGGTCGCCGCCGTCCGGGCGCGGCTGCGCGAGCGCTCGCACCGGGAACCGCTGCTGGCCGATCTGTCGGCCGCCGGGGTCCAGGTGACCGCGCTGGACGCCTTCGGTCTGGACCCGGTGCGGCACGAGCAGTTGTCGACGGAGGTACTGGGCAAGGCGCTGGACTGGGTACTCTCCGGTAGTCCCGGTGTCCCGGGGCCGGGCGGACCGGACGCCGGTCCGCCGGATGCACGGAAGCTGCTCGGCGCCGAACTGACCGAGCGGGGACTGCGGTTCGGGCTGGAACGCTCGTACCGGATGCTCGCCCGGCTCGCGCAGCGGGGCGACGAGAGGATCGAACTGGTGGAGCGGGCCAACCGTTTCCGCCCCCGGACGTGGGTGTGAAGATGTCTCAGAGCCACCAGCAGCCCGCCCTGCCGAAGTGCCCCGGCTGCGAGGAACCGCCGGCCGCGGGCGATCTGTTCTGCGGGGCGTGCGGCTACGACCTCTCGGCCGTGCCCGCGCGCCCCGGTGACCGGCCCACCATGGCCATCACCGTGCCCCCGGCCGCCCCGGAAGCGTCGGCCGCGTCGGGCGTCGAGGCCGTGCGGTGGCCCGCCGCCGCGGAGATCGACAGCTCGGACGTGCCCGCGCCCGTGCACCGTCCGTCGGACCTGCCGGGGACGGACTCGGGCGGCAGGCCCCTGGCGGAGCAGGAGCAGGTCCAGGGGCAGGTCCGGGAACAGGCCCCGGAGCCGGAGCCCGTCGTCGGACCGGAGCCCTCGGCCGTTCCGGTGCGCCACGACGACCGGGCGGAGCCGGGCGGTGCGGAGCACTCCGGTGACTTCGCGCTGGCCGCGCCCGATCCCCGTACGGCGGAGCACGCCGCGGCCGCCGCCGCTCCCGCCGCCGGGGGGAAGCTCTGTGTGGCCTGCCGCTCCGGCCGGGTGGACCCCGACGGCTACTGCGAGAACTGCGGGCACGCCCAGCCCCGCGAGCGCGACCACATGGAGCAGGAGCTCGGCTCGGTGGCCGCGGTGAGCGACCGGGGCCTGCGCCACCACCGCAACGAGGACTCCTTCGCGGTGTCCTCCACCGCCCTGCCCGACGGCTCGCCCGCCGTCGTCGCGATCGTCTGCGACGGCGTCTCCTCGGCGAGCCGCCCCGACGAGGCGTCGGCCGCCGCCGCGAACGCCGCCAACGAGTCACTCCTGGAGTCCCTGGCGCGCGGTACGCATCCGCAGCAGGCGATGCACGAGGCGATCGTCGCCGCGTCCGAGGCGGTCAACGCCCTGGCGCAGGAGCCGGCCGGGGCGATGGAGCACGACGCGCACCGCCACCAGAACGCCCCGGCCTGCACCCTGGTCGGCGCGGTCATGGCGGGCGAGCTGCTGATCGTCGGCTGGGTCGGCGACAGCCGGGTCTACTGGGTTCCCGAGGACCGGACCCAGCCGACCGCCCGGCTCACCGAGGACGACTCCTGGGCCGCACAGATGGTGGCGGCCGGCCTGATGAACGAGGCCGAGGCGTACGCGGACGAACGCGCCCACGCCATCACCGGCTGGCTCGGCGCCGACGCGTACGAACTGGAGCCGCACACCGCCGCCTTCAAGCCGGACCGGCCCGGCCTGGTCGTCGTGTGCACGGACGGCCTGTGGAACTACGCCGAGTCCGCCGAGGAGATGGCCGCGGCGGTCCCGGCCGACGCCCAGGAAAACCCGCTGCGCGGCGCCCAGGTGCTCGTCGGACACGCGCTCGACGGCGGGGGCCACGACAACGTAACAGTGGCACTTCTGCCGTTCGCCGTCCGGCCGCAAGGGGCAGGATCGGCCTGCGAAACCGTTTGAGCCTCAAGGAGCCGACCAGATGGCCAACTTCTCCAAGTCGCAGGTGCCGCAGTTCTCCGTCGAGGTGTACCAGAACGCGTTCCTGCCCGAGGGCGGCCGTGAGGTCAACGCGATCGTCACCGTGACCTCGACCGGCGGGGGCACCACCGGCGGGATACCACTGGCGGATGCCGCGCCCGCGTACGGGGCGGGGCAGGGACCCGGCGCGGCCGTGGTGCTGATGGTCGACTGCTCGGGCTCGATGGACTACCCGCCGACGAAGATGCGCAACGCGCGCGACGCGACGGCGGCGGCCATCGACACCCTGCGCGAGGGGACCCGATTCTCCGTGGTCGCCGGTACGCATGTGGCGAAGGACGTCTACCCGGGCAACGGCCGGCTCGCGGTCGCCGACGCGCAGACGAAGGCGCAGGCCAAGGAAGCGCTGCGCAAGCTGAGCGCGGGCGGGGGCACCGCGATCGGCACCTGGCTGCGGCTGGCCGACCGCCTGCTGAACTCCGCGGACGTCGCCATCCGGCACGGCATCCTGCTGACCGACGGCCGCAACGAGCACGAGTCGCCCGAGGACCTGCGGGCGGCCCTGGACTCCTGCGCGGGCCGGTTCACCTGCGACGCCCGTGGGGTGGGCACCGACTGGGAGGTGAAGGAGGTCACCGGCGTAGCCGCCGCCCTCCTCGGCACGGCCGACATCGTCGCCGACCCCTCCGGCCTGGCCGCGGACTTCACGCGGATGATGGAGAACGCCATGGGCAAGGAGGTCGCGGACGTGGCGCTGCGGCTCTGGACCCCGGTGGGCGTGGAGATCCGGTTCGTGAAGCAGGTCGCGCCGACCGTCGCCGACCTGACCGCCCGGCGCACCGAGGCGAACGCCCGGGCCGGGGACTACCCGACCGGTTCCTGGGGCGACGAGTCCCGTGACTACCACGTGTGCGTCCTGGTGCCGGAGGCCGGGATCGGCCAGGAGATGCTGGCCGCCCGGGTCTCGCTGGTCCTGCCCGACCCCTCGGGCGCGGGTGCGCCGCAGACGCTGTCGCAGGGGCTCGTACGGGCCGTGTGGACGGACGACATGGTGGCGTCGACCTCGATCAATCCGCAGGTCGCGCACTACACGGGTCAGGCGGAACTGGCACAAGTCATCCAGCAGGGGCTGGAAGCGCGCAAGTCGGGCGACTTCGACGGCGCGACGGCGAAGCTGGGCCGTGCGGTGCAGCTGGCGTCGGCGTCCGGGAACCAGGACACTGCGAAACTGCTTTCGAAGGTGGTCGACGTCGTCGATGCCGCGACAGGTACTGTGCGACTGAAGGCGAAGGTCGCGGAAGCGGACGAGATGACCCTCGAAACCCGCTCCACCAAGACCGTTCGCGTCAAAAAGTGACACGGCGCGGTCATCCGATGACCAACGGGCCGTGAGCACAGAGCAGCCCGACGTATTCGCTGAGCAACGACGCCGCGATCGACAGCATGACGGCCTCCGCGGCCGGAAGAGGAGAGGGGGAAGCGCCGACATGCCGACCTGCCCGAACGGACACCAGTCGGGTTCCGAGGACTGGTGCGAGGTCTGCGGACACCGCATGACGACCGGCGGTGCGCCCGCGGGCGCGGTGCCCCCGCCGCCTCCTCCGCCGCCCGCGCCCGGTTACGGCTACCCGCAGCCGGGGTCCGGCACCGGCGGCGGACAGCCCACCATGCAGGCGGAGCTCTGCCCGCAGTGCCGTACGCCGCGTGAGGCGATGGCGCCGTTCTGCGAGGAGTGCCGCTGGAACTTCCTCACCAACACGGCGACCTCCTACACCCCGCTGGCCCCGCAGCACAGCACGCCCAGCGGCCCGCCGCCCGGCCTCAACCTGCCGCCCGGCTTCCAGGCGCAGGGCCCCGGCGGACAGCCCGGTCCCGGTGGTCCCGGTGCGCAGGGCGGTCCGCCCGGCACACCGCAGCCGCGCGACCCGTTCGACTACCAGGGCTCGCGGCCCTCGCAGATGAACCGTCCCGCCGAGCCGCTCACCCCGGAGCAGAACGGTCCGCAGGGGAACGGTGGCCAGGGTGCGCCTTCGCAGTCGTTCCAGCAGGGTGCTCCGCCGTCCTCGTTCCAGCAGCAGGGTCCGCCGTCGACGCGCTCGCCGTTCGAGCCGCAGCAGTCGGCGCCGTCGCCGTTCGAGCCTCAGCAGTCGGCGCCGTCGCCGTTCGAGCCTCAGCAGGCCTCGCCCTTCGCGCCGCCGCCGCAGCAGCAGTCGGCGCCGCCCGCACCCCCGCAGTCGTCGGGGCACACCGGAGGGGACGACTGGATGCTGTCGCCGCCCTCCCAGGCGCAGCCGCCGCAGCCGCCCCAGCAGTTCCAGCAGCCGGGCCCTCACCAGGGCCACCCGGGCCAGGGCCAGGGCCACCCGGGCCAGCAGCACGGACAGGACCAGGGATACGACCAGGCTCAGCAGCACGGTGTGCCCGGCCAGGGCCGGCCGCAGCAGCCCGCCACCTGGACCGCCGTGATCGCCCCGGACCGTGCGTACTTCCTCGCGATGATGCAGCGCAGCGGCCCCGAGGCGACCGGGCTGAACCTGCCCGCGTACTCCCCGGAGCAGCGTCTTCCGCTCACCGGCAGCCAGGTCACCATCGGGCGCCGTCGACAGAGCACCGGCGAGTCCCCGGACGTCGATCTTTCGGTGCCCCCGGAGGACCCGGGCGTTTCGCACCAGCACGCGGTGCTGGTCCAGCAGCCCGACGGCGGCTGGGCGGTCGTCGACCAGAACTCCACCAACGGCACCACGCTGAACGGCGCCGAGGAGCCGATCCAGCCCTACGTCCCCGTACCGCTCCAGGACGGCGACCAGGTGCACGTCGGGGCGTGGACGACGATCACGGTCCGCCGGGACTGAGACCGCCGGGCCCGGCACGCGCAGGAGCCGGGCACGCGCCGGGCCGGACAGGATGCCGGTGCTCGCCGCCGCGGTTCACCGACCGGCGGCGAGCGGCCAGGTGTAGGGGCCCTGCGGATCGTCGAGCCAGGCCCACTGCCGGCCCTGGCCGACCGTGATGCCGTACCTCTCCCGCTGCGGGCACCCCTCGCGCTCCCAGAGGGAGAGGGCCTCGTGCGGATCGAGGGTGCCCGCGGTCAGCGTCAGGAGGAACCGGAACAGGTCGTCCCCGGCCACCCGGCGCGGCAGTCCGCCCAGGTGCGGCAGTCCGTCGGCCAGCGGCAGCGCCCCGCGCAGGGGCACGAAGTACGCCGGGGTGTGCAGGAAGTGCCCCTCGGCGCGCGGTCCGTGCGCCGTCGCGCGGACCTCCAGCAGGACCAGGCCGGTGGCGAGCGGCGCGAGGATCAACGCCCCCGGACGGCACTGTTCCGGCCAGCTCTGCGGTACGGAGGGCAGGGTGCAGGTCGCGATGATCCGGTCGTACGGGGCGCGCTCCGGGCAGCCCCGGGCGCCGTCGCCGGTGATCACCGTCGGGTGGTACCCGGCCGCCGCGAGGTGGGCGCGGGCCGACTCCGTGATCTCCGGGTCCAGATCGACGCTGGTCACGGCGGGGTCGCCGAGCCGGTGGGCGAGGAGCGCCGCGTTGTAGCCGGGGCCGGTTCCGATCTCCAGCACCGTGTGTCCGTCCGCCACGTCGAGGGCGTCGAGCATCAGGGCCATCAGGGACGGCTGGCTGGAGGACGAGACGAGTTCGCCGTCCTTGAGCCAGGTGGCCAGCGCCCCGTCCGCGTATACGCCCTGCAGCCAGCGGGAGCGTTGTCCGGGGTCGGCGCCCTCGGCCCCGAGGCGTTCGTAGCCCCCGATCCCGTGCACGTAGAAGAACGGCACGAACAGATGGCGGGGCACCTCGGCGAAGGCGGTGCGCCAGGCGGGATCGGTGAGTCCGCCCCGCGCGACGATCTCCCGCACGAGGGCGTCCCGCGCCGCGTCGGCCTCGGCGTCGGGGGCGGACGGGGAGGGGCCCTGCCGGTGTGCACCCATGTCTCCACTGTCCTGCGCCGGGGGCGTGAGGGCGAGAGGGAGCGCGCTCGGCGGGATACCGGACGATGGTCCTAGGACCGCTGACCCCGGCCGGTGTGTCTGCGACCATGGACGGGTGACTGAGATTCCGCGCGACACGCTTCAGGAGCAGACCTTCTACGAGCAGGTCGGCGGCGAGGCGACCTTCCGGCGCCTGGTCCACCGCTTCTACGAGGGCGTGGCGGGCGACGAACTGCTGCGGCCGATGTACCCGGAGGAAGATCTGGGCCCGGCCGAGGAGCGGTTCGCGCTGTTCCTGATGCAGTACTGGGGCGGCCCGCGCACCTACAGCGACCACCGGGGCCACCCGCGGCTGCGGATGCGGCACGCGCCGTTCCGGGTGGACCGCGCTGCCCATGACGCCTGGCTCGCCCATATGCGGGTCGCGCTGGACGAGCTGGGGCTCGCGCCCGAGCACGAGCGGCAGCTGTGGGACTACCTGACGTACGCCGCCGCCTCGATGGTCAACACCGCGGACTGATCGCTTCCGGACGTCGGCGGAGCACCGACCAGCGGCCTCGTGAACGTTCTGTGACCGAACGCCTCCGGAATTCGACGCTCCACCTCCGGATAACGATCACGATCGCATCAAGGTGCCCCTGTAAGCGGTTACCGAAACCCTGGTGCCTCTGAAAGCATCGCCGGTACGTCGGGGGGGGGCGTGGGCATGCGGTGTTTTCGGGGCT
>NZ_QWFA01000349.1 GCF_003501885.1 Streptomyces globisporus | reverse complement strand
ATGTTCCGCATGCCGATCTTCACCTGGAACGTCCTGCTGACCGGCGTACTGGTCCTGCTGGCCTTCCCGGTCCTGGCCGCGGCCCTCTTGGCGCTGGAGGCGGACCGCAAATTCGGCGCCCATGTCTTCGACGCGGCCAACGGCGGCGCACTGCTGTGGCAGCACCTGTTCTGGTTCTTCGGCCACCCCGAGGTCTACATCATCGCCCTGCCGTTCTTCGGCATCGTCACCGAGATCTTCCCGGTCTTCAGCCGTAAACCGGTCTTCGGCTACATCGGGCTGATCGCGGCCACCATCGCCATCGCCGGGCTGTCCGCGACCGTATGGGCGCACCACATGTTCGTCACGGGCGCGGTGCTGCTGCCGTTCTTCTCGTTCATGACGTTCCTCATCGCCGTGCCGACAGGCGTGAAGTTCTTCAACTGGATCGGCACGATGTGGAAAGGGTCGCTGTCCATGGAGACCCCCATGCTGTGGGCCGTCGGGTTTCTGGTCACCTTCCTGTTCGGCGGTCTGACCGGCATCATCCTCGCCTCACCGCCGCTGGACTTCCACGTCTCCGACTCGTACTTCGTCGTCGCGCACTTCCATTACGTGGTGTTCGGCACGGTGGTGTTCGCGATGTTCGCCGGATTCCATTTCTGGTGGCCGAAGTTCACCGGGAAGATGCTGGACGAACGGCTCGGGAAGATGACGTTCTGGACGCTCTTCGTCGGATTCCACGGCACGTTCCTCGTTCAGCACTGGCTGGGTGCCGAGGGCATGCCGCGCCGTTACGCGGACTACCTCGACGCCGACGGTTTCACCGCGCTGAACACCGTCTCCACCATTGCCTCGTTCCTGCTCGGCCTGTCGATCCTGCCGTTCTTCTACAACGTCTGGAAGACCGCGAAGTACGGCAAGAAGGTCGAGGTCGACGACCCGTGGGGTTACGGCNCTCCTGCCCGCCGCCGCGGCACAACTTCGTCACGCTGCCGCGGATCCGTTCCGAATCCCCGGCGTTCGACCTGCACCACCCGGCGGTCCGCACCCTGGAGGAGGCGACCAACCGCCCCGACAACTCCAGGATCGTCGCCCCGGGGGACCGGCACGAGCAGTGACGTCGGCCCCGGAACGGACGGTGTGACGGAGAGGAGGACAGGTGGAACCCGACAAGGACAGTGCCAGGGGTCTGGCGCAGCTGGAGGGCTTTCTGCTGTGGAACGCCGAGGTCGAACGGGCGCGACGGCAGGCCCGCCGCTTCACCGATCAGTTGCCCTGGCTGACCACGGCGCAGCGTGAGGACGTCGAGCGGGTGTTCATCACCGAACGCTTCGCCGTTTCGCGGGAGTCGCTCACCCGCATCCGCGACCGCGCGGAAGAACTGCGCGAGGAGTACACCGGGCGCTACGCGCGGCTCCGGGCCCGCTGCGTCGCCGTCTCGGTCGGTGCGGTGGGCGCGGTGGCCTGCCTCGGTACGGCGGTGAGCCTGGCCATCCGCTGATCGCGCGCCAGCCCCTTTGCCCGGACCTCGCCGGTGCGGCCGGTCACCACCCGACCTCCTCGTGCGCCCGTTCCGGGTCGGTGACGCCGAAGTCCAGGTGGAACTGCTGGGGCATCTCCTGGCCGGGCCAGCGCGGCGGCCGGTAGCCCGCCACCCGCTGGAAGGCGAGGACGAGCCCACTGGGCGTGTGCAGCGTCGACCATTCCGCGTCGCACTCCCACCGCCGGTCGGGACGGTCGACCTCGCCTCCCAGCAACGATGCGTAGAAGACGGCCAGTTCCCTCGGGTCCGGGCAGTCGAGGACCACGCACTCCAGTTCAGCGATCATGACCGCATCGTAGGCATCCGCCGGCCGCGCCGCGTGCGCCGCGCGGGCTCAGCGGGCCCCGAACACCTGCGTCCACACCGGACCGCCGCCGGAGTCCTGCTTCCCCATGCCGATCTCCTTGAACGAGCAGTTGAGGATGTTCGCACGGTGCCCCGGGCTGTCCATCCAGGACTGCATCACGTCGGCCGGCGTCCGCTGCCCCTTGGCGATGTTCTCGCCGTACGTCGACCACCGGTACCCGGCGGCGGTGATCCGGTCGCCCGGGTCCCTGCCGTCCTGGGACGTGTGGGAGAAGTAGTCCTGGGCCGCCATGTCGGCGGAGTGCCGCTGCGCCGCCGTGTTGAGCAGGCCGTTGACGGACACCGGACCGCAGCCCTCCTTGGAACGCTCGGCGTTGACCAGCTGGGTGACCTGCTCGGCCATCCCCGACGGGGCGGGCGGCGCGGGAGCGGGCGGGTCCGGCTTCGGAGCCGGAGCGGCGGAGCTGGGCGCGGGCGGCGGCGTCGTGCTCTTCTTCGGCTTCGGCTTGGGCTTCGGCTTCTTCGAGGGGCTCGGCGACTCCGAGGCGCTGGGCGACTTCGACGCCGAGGGGGAGGGCGATGTCGGGGCGGCCGACGTGGGCGCCTCCGTACGAGGGGCCGGAGCATCGGCCGTGAGGGTCGTCGCGTCCCGGTCGTCGCCGTCGGTGTAGAGGTGCACCGCCGCGCCGCCCGTGCCCAGCGCCGCGACCGCGACGACGGCGGCGACGGCGGAGTTGCGACGGCGCCGCCGGGCCTGCACCCGTCTGCGCTCGGCTCGCCCCGCCCCGGCACCGTCCGCGCCCGGAGCCGGTGCCTGGAGGTGCGCCGCCGTGGCGAGGAGCTCGGGAGCGGCCCCCGCCCCCGCCGCCGCGGCCACCGGAACGAGCGCGAGACCCACCAGCAGCCCCTCGGCGGGCACCAGACCCGAGCCATGGCCCGAGCACACCGTGCACTCGCGGGCATGGCGGGCCAGCCGCTTGCGCCACAGGGCGGAGGGGACGCCGTCCCAGCCGGCGGTGATGTCCTCCAGCAGCACGCACGGCGGCTCCGCCGCCAGCGCGCCCACCACGACCCGCGCGGCCTCCAGCTGAGCCTTCATCCGCTGCACCCGTACGGCGGTGTGCTGCGGGGTGAGTTCGAGAGCGGCGGCGACCTCGGCCCGGGACAGATGCCCGGCGGTCTCCAGCCACCACAGCGACAACAGGGCGCGGTCGTCCTCGTCCAGCCAGCGCGTCGCCTCCGCCACCTGCCGCCGCTGGCCGGTGAGGCCCAGCTCCAGGATCGTCACCTCGACGAAGTCCGCGCGGGGATCCGGCAGGTCGTACGCGGCGTCCAGCCGGTCCGCCGGTATCGCGCCCGCCTGCTTCTCGCGCCAGTGCGTGCGTATCTCGTTCATGGCTATCGCCACCAGCCAGGAACGGAAGCGCTCCGGGTCGCGCAGTTCGGGCAGGCCCCGGAGCATGCGCAGCACCGTCTCCTGCACCACGTCGTCCACGTCCGCATGGCCGTCCAGCGCACGTCCGACGACGTTGTACAGCAGCGGCAGGTACGCCGAGACGAGCTGGTCCTTGGCCTGCTGGTCGCCGCCCTGCGCGGCCGCGATCAAGACCGTCGGGTGATCCTTGCCCATGCTGTGCTCACTCTTCCGGGGTCCGGTGCTGTCACTTCCCACACTCGGGAGATGGGGTGAGGCCGGGACGATAACAAGAATCCGGCGGGCAACCCCGGAAACCTTGGCCGCGGACCCCCGCCGCCCGGCCCCGGCGGGCCTGTGGCGACACCGTGCGCAGCGGCCCCGGCACGCTCCGCGCACCGGCCCGTGTCACGGAAGGTGATCCGTGACACGGACCGGTGCGCGGGAAGGGAGGCGGCCGGGCGTTCGGACGCCCGGTCACCGGTGGAACGGCTCAGGCGCGGGGCGGCCCGTCCTGGTCGCGGTCCGTGCCCAGCTGCTGCTTGAACTTGTCCTGGGCGGTGTCGACGTGGCCCTTGTACTTGCCCTGCGTACGGTCGTCGACCATGTCGCCGGCCTTGTCGACGCCCTTGCCGGCCTGGTCCTCGTGGCCCTTGAGCATCTTCTTGATCTTGTCCATCGCGGACATGCGTCCTCCTCGTCGACTCTTCGCCCCCACACATCAAGGGTCACCGCACCGGGCCCTGCCCGCATCCGCGCCGGGACACGGTGAGGACCCGGCCGACGGACCCGAGGAGCGCGGGAAGTGTGAAGCCGCGCCGACTGGGCACATACCGGTTGACCAGGAGGAGGTGGTGGCAATGGGCCGCATCCGAGTCGTCGTCCGTCGTCCCCCGCCCCCTTCGGGGCCGCCGCCGCTCGATCTGCGCACCCCCTCCGGCCGCCCCCTGC
>NZ_QWFA01000348.1 GCF_003501885.1 Streptomyces globisporus | reverse complement strand
GCCCCCGGCACACCCGCCGCCGCACCCTGGGCCCCCGCCCCCTGGGTCCCGCCGTCCGAGACCGAGCAGCTCCTCCACGAGGCCGCCCTGCGCGGCGACGTACGGGGCCAACTGGCCGCGCTGGCCGGGACCGAGCTGTACATCCCGGCCCCGCGCGCCGAGGTGGACGCCGACCCGGACACCGTGATGTGGCGGCGGCACGTCGACCCGGCGGGCTTCGTCTGCCGGCCGCTCCTCACCCGGGGCATGCTGCCCGCCTGGCACCCGGACTGGGTCTTCCGCGGGGTCTCGCTGCGGTGGGTCGCCGAGTTCGGCTGGTCCGATCCGCAGGTGTGGCTGGGCGTCAACGTGGGAACGCCCGGTCAGTTGCTGCTGCCCACCGCTCCGCCCGACCTGGCGCTGTGGCAGCGGGCGTACGCGGAGAACGACCGGGCCTCCGCCAACCGCCTCGTCGCCCTGCGGCACGGCGCGCTGCACGGCCCCCTGGCGTACGGGCTGGCCTGCGGGGCGCATCTGGCGATCAGGAACGCCGTGCCGTGGAACGAGGTCGGCACCGTGTACCGCGAGTACGTCGACGAGCGCGAGCAGCTCCGCGACTCCTGGGGCATCACCGGCCCCGAGGGGTGGCGCAGGCAGCTGGACTTCCTGCTGGACGCGACCAACAGCCCGCCGGAACCGGACTTCGCGCTGCGCGTACGCGAGCAGCTGGCGGCGGCGATCGGCGAGCTGCCGTCGGCCGATATGTGGCGGGAGACCGCCGCCGGGCACGCCCAGGACCTCGGGGCGGACGCGAGCACGGTCAGGGGCATCGAGGATCTGGTGCGCCGGATCATGCGCTACGAGGCCCGGTTCCGCGCGGACGGGCTGCTTCCGCCGGACGGCCGGGTACGCACGACGGTCGCGTACGACTACGGGCGGGCGGTGAACCTGGCGCGCTGGGGGCTGTCGGCGCGGTTCTGCGGCCCGGCCGACGCGGAGGCGGCGATCGTGTACGCCGGGGCGCTGAGCAAGTCGGCCCACCGCTCGTGGGAGGAGTTCTCCGCGGGGTACGCGCTGGGGCGGGTGCTGCGGTTCGACGAGGAGGAGTACGGGCCGTTCTACGAACAGAACCTCCTCGCCCACCGTCTGCTGACGGAGAGCGAGGGCAGTCCGTGGAAGCACATCCCATGGCGGTGAGCCCCGGCGAACCCGCCGGTCAGCCGCCGGTCAGCCGCCGGGGAGCAGATGGCGGTAGCTGTCCGGGTTCTCCACCAGGAACTGGGCGAAGCTCTGCGCCGGGCGCCCGGTGAGCGTGGGCACCGCGTCGGAGACGGCGGCGAGTTCGCCGTTGGCGATGGCCTCGTACGAGGTGACCCAGCCGGCCACCTCCCAGTCCTCTGCCCCGTAGCCGGCCCGGGAGGCGTAGGCCTCCTCCCGGGTCTCGGGGACGTAGACGACGGGCCGCCCGGTGACGCGGCTCAGCTCGTCGGCCGCCTCGGCGAGGGTGAACGCCTCGGGCCCGGTGAGGTCGTAGACCCGGTCGTCGTGGTCCGTACCCTCGTCCAGCAGCACGGCCGCCGCCGCGTCGGCGATGTCCTCGTGGGCGACGGCCGCCACCCGCCCGTCGCCGCCGGGGCCGCGCAGGACGCCGTCGGTCCCGGTCATCGCGGGCAGCCCCGCAAGGTACCAGTTGTCCCGCAGGAAGGTGTGGCGGATCTCGGCCGTACGGATGTGGGCCTCGGTGTCCCAGTGGTCGCGGGCGAAGGTGAACGTGGCTTCGGGCGCCGCCCCTTGGAAGGAGACGTACACGATCCGCTCCACCCCCACCGCCACGGCGGCGTCGATCGCGGTGGTGTGCTCGTGGACCCGGCGGGGGCTTTCGTGGGCGGAGACCAGGAAGAGGGTGTGGGCGCCGTCGAGGGCCCGGCGCATGGCCTCCCCGTCGCCGTAGGGGGCGGCGGGCGCATGGTCGGCGCCGGGCACGTCGGGCAGCCGGGCGGGGTCGCGGCCGAGGAGCCGTACGGGGACGCCGGTCCGGGCCAGCCGTCGGGCGACCCGGCCGCCGACCGCTCCGCTCGCTCCGGTCACTGCGGTGAGGGGGCCGATCACTGGGGTTCGTCTTCCTCTCGTCGGTCGTGGTACCAGTCGTCAAGGCGCCGCACCTCGACGACCGCGCTCACGGGGAGCGGTCCGTACAGGTGCGGGAACTTCTCGCCGCCGGGCTTCATCGCCTCGAACCGGACGGGGTCGGCGAGACGGTCCGGGTCGACGACCAGGACCACGAGGTCCTGGTCGTCGCCTCCATACAGCATCCGGACCACACCGGGGAGTTGGTGGGGCAGCGAGAGGTGGATGAAGCCCTCCTCCTGGAGGGTGCGGCCGCGGGTGGACATCTCGTACGTCCCTGTCCCCCGGGCCGCCTCCCACAGAGGCGCTTCGGCGAGGTGCAGCAGCGGTTCGGTCATCGAACCACGCTAACGGGCACTGCTTCGTGCCGGTCAGTAGGTGCGGCGACGCGCCCTGCGCGTGGCCACGAGGACCGTGCCGCCGGCGGCCACCAGCGCTGCCGCGATGGCCCCGATGATCCATTCGCCGCCCCGGGAGCCGGTGTCGGGCAGCTCACCCGGGTGGCTCGGCGAGTGCGTGGGGTGCGGCGAGTGGTGGGTGGGGGTCGGCGTCGGGGTCGGCTCGGTGGGGGTCGCGGTCGGGTCGGTGGGGGACGGAGCGGGGT
>NZ_QWFA01000347.1 GCF_003501885.1 Streptomyces globisporus | reverse complement strand
GTGGCGGGGGATGCCGGGGCCGTCGGGGCGACCGAGTCCGCCGGGCCCACCGGAGCCGCCGGAGACGTCTTCTCGCTCGGCTGTCTCCTGGCGTACGCGGCCACCGGTCGGCCGCCCTTCGGCGGTGGCGCGGTCGACGCCGTCCTCTACCGCACCGTGCACGACGCACCCGACCTGGACGGCATCGACGACGCCCCGCTGCGCGCGCTCCTCGACCGGTGTCTCGCCAAGGACCCCGGCGAGCGTCCGGCCGCCGCCGACCTCGACACCCTGATCGCCGAGGACGCCCCCGCCGGGGCCACCGTCGACTGGCTGCCCGAGGACGTCGTCCGGATCATCGCGGACCGGTCCGCCGCCCTGCTGGCCCTGCCCGACATCGACGCGACCGTCGCCGTCACCGAGGAGCCCGGGCCCCCGCAACCCGGCCCCGGCCGACGGCGTTTCCTGCTCCTCGCGGCCGGTGGCGCCCTCGCCCTCGGCGGCGGAGCCTTCGCCGCCGTACGACTCACCGGTGACGGAGGAGGTGGGGGCGGAGACGACGGGGCGCACGGCGGACGGCGCCTCATCATCGGCGTGCACGCCGATCTCACCGGGCCGATGAGCGCCGCCGGACGTGCCCAGGAACGCGGCGTCCGGCTCGCCGTCGACCGCTTCAACTCCCTCGACGACCAGCGCTTCCGGCTCGCCGTGAAGGTCCTCGACGACCAGGGGGACCCCGCCCGCTCGGCCCGGGTGGCCGAGGAGTTCGCCCGCGACCCGGAGGTCGTCGCGGTCGTCGGTCCCACCAGCGACGAGGCGGCGGGGGCGGCCCTGTCCGCGTACGACGAGGCCGTGCTGCCGGTCCTGACGGTGTCGGCCCTGCTGATGGCCTTCCCGCGCCGGGCCAACGCCTCCTTCTTCCAGGCCGCCCCCTCCTACGCCGCGCTCGCCGTCCCCGTCGTCAACCGCCTTCTCCTTCGCCCCGACGTCGAGCGGCTCGGCGTCCTGGTCGACCGGGTCGGCGGGCAGGGTTCCTACCAGGCGGGCTACGCGACCAATCTGCTGACCCCCGACCTCACCACCGGCACCACCCACCCCCGGGTGGTGCCCGCCGGGACCACCGTCTTCGAGCCGGTCGTCACCGACCTCCTGTCGCACCGCAGCGACGCCCTCTTCTACGCCGGTGACGCGACCGGCGCCGCCAAGGTCGCCCGTATCCTGGCCGACCTCTCCTTTGCCGGACCGTGCATGGCTCAGCACACCGTCATGGGGCCGGAGTTCCTCGAACAGGCGGGCGCGGCGGCCGACGGCTGGGAGTTCGTCGCCCCGTTCATCGACGCCACCGCCCCGGCCGCCGCGACGTTCGCCGCCGCCCACCGCAAACGCTTCGGCGCCGCGCCCGCCGCCTGGTCCGCCGAGGCGTACGACGTGGCGGGGCTCGTCGCCCGCGAACTGGCCACCCTCGCCGAGGCGGCGGCCAAGGGAGCGACGCCCGCGGCCGAGGGGACGACGCCCGCGGCGACGGAGGCGTCCGCGACTGTCACGCCCTCCGGCAACGGCCTGCCCACCCGGTCCGCGCTCACCGCCGCGATCGCCGCCGCCCGGTACGAAGGGGTGGCGCGCACCTACGCGTTCGACAAGGAGCGTCAGCAACTCGTCGGTCAGGACGCCCACTTGTACCGGGTGGAGGACGGCAGCGTCCGCTACGTCGGCCCCGCCCCGAAGCCCAAGAGCTGACGTGCGGCCCCTCACCTCCGAGGACCCCCGCACCGTCGGCTCCTACCGCACCCTCGTCCGGCTCGGCGCGGGCGGCATGGGCGTGGTCTACCTGGCGCGCTCGGCGGGCGGGGCGCTCGCCGCCGTCAAGGTGATCCGGGCCGAGCACGCCGCCGACCCCGGCTTCCGGGCCCGCTTCCGTCGCGAGGCCGAGGCGGCCGCCCGGATCACCGGCCCCTGGGTGGTCCCAGTGCTCGGTGCGGACACGGAGGCCCGCGAACCGTGGCTGGCGACGGCGTTCGTGCCCGGGCCCTCGCTGGCCCACGTGGTGGCGACCGGAGGCCCGTTGCTCCCGGTCACCGTCCGGGCGCTCGGGAGCCGGCTCGCCGAGGCCCTCGCAGCGGTCCACGAGGCCGGGCTGATCCACCGTGACGTCAAGCCCGGCAACGTGCTCCTCGCCCTCGACGGCCCCCGCCTCATCGACTTCGGGATCGCCCGCCACGAGGGCGCCACCGCGCTGACCGCCACCGGCGCGGTGATCGGGACGCCCGGCTACCTGGCCCCGGAGCAGGCGTCGGCCGGGTCGCTGGGGCCGCCGTGCGACGTCTTCTCGCTCGGCTGCGTCCTGGTGTACGCGGCGACCGGGCGGGGGCCGTTCGGCGAGGGCGGTGGGGCGGGCGCGCTGTTCCGTACGGTCCACGAGGAGCCGGACCTGACGGGCGTCCCGCCCGGACTGGCCCCCCTGATCACCGCCTGCCTCGCGAAGGACCCGGCCGCCCGGCCGCCCGCGAGCCGGGTCCGCGACGCGCTGGCGGCGGGCGGGGAAGCGGCCCCCGACCCGGACGGGCGGGCGGTGCCGGGTCCTGCCGGGCGGGCGCTGCCGGGCCCGGCCCGGTCCGCCCCGAGCGCGCCACGGGACCCGCGCGAGGCCCTCCGCGTCGCCTCGGACCCGAGTGAGCCCGCGGACCCGTCCCGGCGGAGGCAGCCGGGCCCGCGCGGGCCCCTGCCCCCGGCCCCG
>NZ_QWFA01000346.1 GCF_003501885.1 Streptomyces globisporus | reverse complement strand
GCGGTGGCCGGGGCGCCCTCGGAGGGGGCGGTCACCGGGGGCGGGGCTGCTGTCTGACTCAACGATCGACCGCTTTCGGCACCGATGGGGCGATGGGGGAGGGCGGGACGGTACGGTCCCGTAGGGACGCCCTCGTTGGGACGGGACCGTATCGTCGTAACGCTGAGAGTAGGACGCTTGTACGTCGCAACGCAACCGTTTCGTCGCGGCCGACTATGCTGCGGGCCATGACCACCGAACGGGGAACCCGACGCCGCGCCCCCGCAGGCGCCGCCGTCCTGCGGGAGGACGTGACCGACGCCATCCGCGCCGCCGTCTTCGAGGAGCTCGCCGCGGTGGGGTTCGCCCGGATGTCCATCGAGGGCATCGCCCGGCGCGCGGGGGTCGGCAAGACCGCCGTCTACCGCCGCTGGAAGTCCAAGCTGGCGCTCGTCCTCGACCTCGTCGCGGCCGTCGCCGCCCAGGGGATGCCCGCCCCGGCCACCGGTTCGCTGTACGGGGACGTGCGCGCCGTCCTGGAGCTGGCCGCGTACGCCCTGCGCCACCCGGTCGCCTCGCAGGTCATCCCGGACCTGCTGGTCGAGGCGGCCCGTAGTCCGGAGATCTCCGAGGCGATCAAGGCCGCCCTCCTCGACCAGCAGCAGGGCGTCGCCGCCGTGGTCGTGCGGGAGGCGGTGGCCCGGGGGGAGCTGCCGGAGGGGAGCGATCCGGACCGGGCGCTCGATCTGATCGTCGGCCCGCTGTACTGGCGGCTGGTCGTCGTCCGGGGCGAGCTCCCCAAGGGCTACCTGGACGATCTGGCCGCCTCGGCGGTGGCCGCACTCCAGCACACCTGAGGACCTTCAGCGCGCCTGAGAATCCTCAGCCCGCCGCCACCCGTGCCAGCACCTCGCCCGTGCGCGGGCTGAACGCCAGCACCGTCGCGTTCTCCGGCAGCCGCTGGTGGCGGGTCAGCAGCAGCCACCGCACCCCGTAACGGGCCGTGATCCCGTCCCGGCGGTCCTGCGGGGTCGACATATTGAGATAGGCGGCCACCGCCCGGCTCCTCTCCCGCCGCTCCGTGGTCGCGAGCCCCGCGTCCGGCAGGGCGTCGGCCAGCACGTACGCCCCGTGCCCGGCCAGCGCGTACATCGCCGGACGGCTGTCCGTCAGGACCACCTCGCCCGCCGGTACGTACGCGGTCGCCCAGGAGTACGGCTCTCCGGCGGCCTTCACGCCCTCGGCCGCCGGAGGCGCTGTCGTCTGGCTGTCGGTGGGGACGCGCGGGGCGGTGAGCCCGTTGTAGTACGGCCACAGCGCCGCCACGGTCACCGCGCACACCCCGGCGAACGCCCACCGCCACACCGTCGGCCGGATCCGGGTCCGTGTCCGGAACGCGATCAGGGTCAGACACCCGATGGCCGCGCCGATCGCCGTCTGCGGGTGGACCAGCAGGACGAGCCCGAGCAGCACCCCGATCGCGGCCGCCTCGAACCACCGGGGCGTCCGGCGGGGTGCCGGATCGCCGCGCTCGGCGACCCGGGCGGCCACGCGGCCGGTCCACGCCCACAGATGCAGGGTGACGGCGACCGCGAACGTGGTCGGCGCGCTCCAGCGGGCCGGGTCCGCCCAGTGGATCAGGCCCAGCGGTACGAGGAGGAGCACCGGCACCCAGCGGTTCGGGGTCAGCAGCCGGGTCAGCCGGCCGATCCCGGTGAGCAGGAGCAGCAGGTTCACCGACGCGGCCAGCGCCACGACGGACGGGCCGGAGAGCCCGGTGGCGCGGGCGGCCAGCCCTTGGAGCAGTGCGTAGGGGGAGTAGTGCGCGCTCGCGACGGCGGGCAGGTCGGTCATCGGGAACGCCGGGTGCAGCAGGTTCACCCGCAGCCGTTCGACGACCGCCGCCTGGAGCCCGGCCTCGCAGCACAGCGGAGCCTGCCAGGCCGCCGCCGACAGCACCGCCCACAGCAGGCCGCCCAGTACGAGGTACGGGGACGGCAGCCACAAGGGCGGCCGGGCAGCCTTCTCGGCCCCGTCGCCGACGGTCGCGGCGGGCGGGAGATCGGCGGCGGCGGAGGCAGCGGAGGCAGCGGAGAAGAGGGGCACACCTCATGGGTTCCGTGCGGCGGGCCCGTTCTCCCCGCCGCCACTCGTCCGAGGGATTTCGAGAGGTTCCGATGGATTCCGTGCGGCGGGCCCGGGAAGGGGCGGGCCTACTCCGCGTCCGCCAGCAGCCGGTCCGCGACCCGGGCCGCCGCGCCGCCGTCGTCCAGGTCGCAGTAGTCGCGGCGGAAGCTCTCGTACGCGTCCGCGTGCCGGGCCGCCGTCGTGCCCGTGTCGCGCAGGGCCTGGGCCACCTCGTCCGTCGTGACCAGCAGCGGCCCCGGCGCCCGGGTCTCGAAGTCCAGGCAGAACCCGCGCACGGTGTCGCGGTAGTGCTCCAGGTCGTACGTGTGGAAGAGCATCGGCCGGCCCGTCAGCGCGAAGTCGAACATCAGCCCCGCGTAGTCCGTCACCAGGATGTCGGCGATCAGGAGCAGCCCCGCCGCCCCCGGGTGGTGCGAGACGTCGAGCACGCCGGGCCCGGCCGGGACGCTGCCGGTGACCCGGGGGTGGCGGCGCACCAGCACCGTGTGGCCGGGGCCGAGCGCCCGGGCCAGGGCGTGAGGGTCGAGCGCCGGGTCCCAGCGGTACGGGCCGGGGGCCGTGCGGTCGGGGGAGTGGAGGGTGGCGGAC
>NZ_QWFA01000345.1 GCF_003501885.1 Streptomyces globisporus | reverse complement strand
GCGGCGGGGCGGTGGGGTGGGTGGTGGTCACGCTGCTGCTCCGGTGGCTGGTGTCGGCTGGTGCTGTCGCTGCGGGCGGTGCTCGACCGATTCCTGCGTGAGGTCCATGAACGCCTGCTCCAGCGAGACGGTCTGCGGCGTGAGTTCGTGCAGGGCGATCGCGTGCGTGGCGGCCACGTGTCCGATGTGCGCCGCGTCCACTCCTCGGATCCGGAGCTCGTGGGCTTCGGGCGCGGGGGTGGACATGGGGGCGGGGGCGACTGTGACGGTCACGTTCGGGGCCGTGAGGTGGGCTGCCAGCCTTTCCGGCTGGGGGGTGACGACTCTGACCGATGCCCCGCCTGCCGACCGGATCAGTTCGGCCACCGTGGTGTCGGCGAGGAGTCTGCCCCGGCCGATGACGATCAGGTGGTCGGCGGTGAGGGCCATCTCGCTCATCAGGTGGGAGGAGACGAGGACCGTACGGCCTTCGGCGGCGAGGGAGGTCAGGAGAGTACGGATCCACAGGACGCCTTCGGGGTCCAGGCCGTTGACCGGTTCGTCGAGGATGACGGTCGCAGGGTCGCCGAGGAGTGCCGCGGCGACGCCGAGCCGCTGGCCCATGCCGAGGGAGAAGCCCTTCACCCTGCGGTGGGCGGCGTCCGTCAGCCCGGCGAGGTCGATGACCTCCTCGACGCGGCGGCGGGGGATGCCGTGGGTGTGGGCGAGCGCCATCAGGTGGTTGAAGGCGGACCGGCCGGGGTGGACGGATCGGGCCTCCAACAGGGCGCCGACCTGGGTGAGGGGCGCGGGGTGGGTGGCGTAGGAGCGCCCGTTGACGGTGGAGCGGCCCTGCGTCGGGGTGTCGAGGCCGAGGAGCATGCGCATCGTCGTGGACTTGCCCGCCCCGTTGGGGCCGAGGAAACCGGTGACCGTGCCCGGGCGGACGGTGAAGTCGAGGTCCTGGACGACGGTTCTGTCGCCGTACCGCTTGGTGAGTCCGTGTGCCGTGATCATGCGGTCGACGCTACGGAGCCGGCGGCGGCCGGTCGTCCGACCGGGGGCGGGACGTCGGGACGGGCGTAGTACCGGGGTACGACGCGGTGCGGGGTGTGCCGCGCCGTGTGCGTGTGCGTGTGCGTGCGGGTGCCGGTTCGGTGAGTACTCGGTTGAACGTGAGGCGGGTCGGGGGCGAGGATCGCGGGATGGATTATGTGATGCGCGTGGTGCGGGCCGAGGAATGGCCGCAGGTCAGACAGTTGCGGCTGGATGCTCTGCAGGATCCGGCGGCCCCGGTGGCGTTCCTGGAGTCGTACGAGGACGCTGCGGCGAAGCCGGACGTGTTCTGGCAACAGCGTGCCGCCGATGCCGCCGAGGACGGACCCGGCCGAGTCCGCCAGTTCGTCGCGGAGTCGCCTGACGGGGAGTGGGTGGGGTCGGTCACCGTGCTCGTCGAGAGCCCGGACGACGAGGTGCGCTTCGGGGAGGCATCGCCGGTGGACCAGGCGCACCTGGTCGGTGTGTTCGTCCGGCCCGAGGTGCGGGGGACCGGGGTGACCGAGGCGTTGTTCCGCGAGGCCGTCGCGTGGGCCTGGTCGCTGTCCGTGCCCCGGATGGAGCGGGTGCGCCTCTACGTGCACGAGAGGAACCCGCGGGCCGCCGCGTTCTACCGGAAGTTCGGCTTCGTCCCCTCGGGGCAGCGGATTCCGGCGCCGGGCGACCGGGGTGAGGAGGAGGTGGAGTACGTCCTCGGGCGGGAGGGGTAGGGAGGCCCTGGTTGGCTTGTGCTGTTCTCGGCCTGCCCGCTTGTCCTGCTAGCCGATGCCCGGGGCCGGTGTGTGCAGGGTTTCCCGCCAGCGGGCTCGGCCCTGTTCCTGGGAGCGGAGCAGTACCAGCGCGGGCATGCCCCGCGTCTCGCCGGTCGCCAGCAGTTCCGGGAGCTGGGGAAGGGGTGCCACGGCCGCGACGTCGTCCAGGACGAGCGTCATTGGTGGGTCGAGCCGACCGTCGGTTGACCGTGCGGCCATGCGGCGGCCGTGCTCGACCACGTCTGCGGCGAGCGCGGTGAGGAGGGGCATCGCGCCCGGGCGCGAGCGGGGATCCTCGATGGGTTCGCCCACCAGGTAGAGCGTTCCCCCCTCGCGGGCAAAAGATTCCAGCGCGGCCGCATCCGATCGGTTGGCCGTGCACGCCTCGCGGATGTGGACCGAGGAGAGCGCCGAGAAGGCCCGTACGGTCAACTCCTGCGCCATCTCACGCCGTTCCGGATAGGCCGTGAGTGCGGACTCCAGGAGCCCGGCGAGTCCGGACGCGGCCTTGGGGTGCGTACGGAGGAGGCGTACCGGTTCGTGGGCGGCGGACCCCGAGGCCCATCGGGCCACCTGGCGGAACGGGCGGCCGTCCACCGCAGCGGCGTGCAGCCAGCACTGGAGGAGCGTCTGCGCCGTGTCGGCCACCGCCGCGTCGATCCTGGCCTGCGGGCGGACCGGGGCGAGCAGGGCGGCGGCCCGTGCGGCGGCGGTGTCGGGGCGCTCGCAGCCTGCGGTGGGCGACCAGTGGAGGCGGGCGGGGGTGTCGCAGAGGTGGCCCGGGTCGTAGACGAGGACCGGGCCGAGCTTGGACCGGGCGTCCTTCGTCTCGGCCCAGACCGTGGGGTCCGAAGTGACGACCAGCGCGGGGCCCTCGGCGTCGTGGATCGCCTGGACGACGGTGGGGCGCCGGGCGGGGGCGGGGGCGTAGACGAGG
>NZ_QWFA01000344.1 GCF_003501885.1 Streptomyces globisporus | reverse complement strand
CCCCCGCACCGGTCGGCGCGCACGCCGCCCCGGCCGCGGCCCGCCGCCCCCTGCACCGGGGCCCGGCCGCCGCCGATCCCCCGTCGTACGGCGGCGGTACGCAGGGCGGCGTCGTACGCTCCCTGGCCGACCGGGGCCCCGCCGGGGCCACCCGGACCGCCGCCCCCGCACGCCACGCGGGCCCGCCGACGACCGGCCCCGAGTACTTCGACATCCCGGCCGAGGACCCCTCGACCCTGCCGGGCCCGCAGCTGGGTGAGATCCCGCCGCAGTCCGGCGCCCCGTGGGGGGCACAGCCGGAGCAGCCCGTCGCGGAGCCGGTGCCCGCCGCCGAGCCGGTTCAGCAGCCGGAGCAGGTCGTCGCTGAGCCGGAGCAGGCCGTCGCGGCCGAGCAGCCGGTGACGGAGCCGGTGGCGGCCGAGCAGGCGGCCCCGGTCGAGCAGCCTGCTCAGACGGCTCCGCCGGTCCAGCCGGTTCAGCCGACGGAGCAGGCGGCCGTGCCCGCCCCCGAGGAAGCCCTGACGGCCCCGGTCGCCCCGGTCGAGCAGCCGGCCCAGCCGGATCAGCTGGTCGAGCCCGCTCCCGCTGGGCAGCCCGAGCCGGCCCCGCAGGCCGTCCCGGCAGAAACGGTCGTTCCCGAGCCGGTCGCGGTGGCGATGCCCCCCGCCGGACCGGTCCTCGTCCGGGAGCCCGAGGCGGCCCAGCCGGAGACCCCGGCCGAACCGGCGGAAGCACCCGTCCAGGCCCCGGCCGACGAGGTGACCGCGCAGGAGACGGTGGAGCCGGTGGAACCGCTGGGTCCGGTGGAGGCCCAGCACGGTGTCGCCGTGGCTCCGCAGCCCGAGGCGCAGGCTGTCCCGATGGAAGCCGTGGCCCCGGAACCTCAGGCCCTGGTACAGGAGCCGCCCGTCGCCGAGCCGGTGGCACACCCCGAGCCCTTGGTGCAGCCCGAGCAGGTGGCCCAGCCCGAGCAGGAGCAGCCCGTCGAACCGGCCCCCGAGCCGGCCCCGGCCGCGGCAGTGGCCGAGAGCCCGGAGGCGGTGGCGGTTCCGGAGACCGCCGTGGCGGAGGAGCAGGTGGCCACGCCGCTCGCCCCCGAGCCCGTACAGCCGGAGCCCGTCGAGCAGCCCGTCGAGCCCGTGGCCGGGGGAACGGCCGAAGGGAACGCGCCCGAGCAGGACATGACGCCGGTTCCCGAGCCCGCAGTGGCAGCGACGGAGCCCGAGCCGGCCCACGTGATCGCGCCCGACGCCGAGGACGGCACCGGCCCCGAGGTCATCGAGACGCCGGAGCTCCTTCCGGAGCCGCAGGCGACCGAAGCACAGCCCACGGAGCAGCCGCAGGCACAGACCGAGGCGGCGCCGCAGGTGGAGACACCGCAGACCGAGGAGTCGGCGGAGCCGCTGGACGCCGTGGAGCCCGCCGATCAGGCGGCGGCCACCCCTCCCGCCCCCGGTTACGACGACGCCGAGCGCGAAGCGGTGCTGCGGGTCATGCGCGAACGCCGGGACATCCGCAACGGCTTCCGCAGCGACCCGATTCCGCACGAGGTCCTGCTCCGGGTGCTGGAGGCGGCGCACACCGCGCCGAGCGTCGGCCACTCGCAGCCGTGGGACTTCGTCGTCATCCGCTCGGCGGAGACCCGCCGCTCCATGCACGAACTGGCCCAGAGCCAGCGCGACGCCTACGCCAAGTCGCTGCCCAAGGGCCGGGCGAAGCAGTTCAAGGAACTGAAGATCGAGGCGATCCTCGACACCCCGGTCAACATCGTCGTGACCGCGGACCCGACTCGCGGCGGCCGCCACACCCTGGGCCGGCACACCCAGCCGCAGATGGCGCCGTACTCCTCGGCGTTGGCCGTGGAGAACCTCTGGCTGGCGGCCCGCGCCGAGGGCCTCGGCGTCGGCTGGGTCAGCTTCTTCGACGAGCGGGAGATGGTCCGCGCGCTGGGCCTGCCCGAGCACCTGGAGGTCGTGGCCTACCTCTGCGTCGGTTACGTCGACGAGTTCCCCGAGGAGCCCGAGCTGATGCAGGCGGGCTGGTCGAAGCGCCGCCCGCTGTCGTGGGTCGTCCACGAGGAGACGTACGGCCGTCGCGCGCTGCCCGGCGCCGAGCCGCACGACCTGCTCCAGGAGACGATCTCCGCGATCCGCCCGCTGGACGCGAAGGCGCTCGGCGAGGCGTGGGAACGCCAGAAGCGGATGACGAAGCCCGCCGGGGCGCTCGGCATGCTGGAGATCATCTCCGCGCAGCTGTCCGGGCTCTCCCGGATGTGTCCGCCGCCGATCCCGGAGCCCGCGGCCGTCGCGATCTTCGCCGGCGACCACGGGGTGCACGCCCAGGGGGTCACCGCCTGGCCGCAGGAGGTCACCGCCCAGATGGTGGCGAACTTCCTCGGCGGCGGAGCCGTCTGCAACGCCTTCGCGGCACAGGTCGGCGCGGAGGTCTGCGTCGTGGACGTCGGCGTGGCGACGGATCTGCCCGCGACGCCCGGTCTGCTGCCCCGCAAGGTGCGCCCGGGTACGGCGGACTTCACGACGGGCCCCGCGCTCACCCGCGAAGAGGTCCTGGCCGCGATCGAGGTCGGCATCGAGACCGCCAGGGACCTGGTGGCGGCGGGCAACAAGGCGCTGCTCACCGGCGAGATGGGCATCGCGAACACCACGGCGTCGGCCGCTCTGATCTGCGTCTACACGGGGATCAGAGCGGCCGACGCCGTGGTGTTCGCCCGAGGCGCTGGCCGCCTGCATCGCGGGCCACCGCAGCGCGGAGCCCGGCCACGTCGCCGCGCTCAACAAACTGGGCCTGCGCCCCCTGGTCGACCTCGACCTCCGCCTGGGCGAGGGCACCGGCGCGCTGCTGGCACTCCCGATCGTGCAGAGCGCGGCACGGGCGATGCACGAGGTGGCGACGTTCGACTCGGCAGGCGTGACGGAGAAGTAGAACGCCGTCCGGCGCTCCTCAAGCCCCTCCGGCGCTTGAGGAGCGGGAACCGGGGCGCAGCCCCGGTTTCGGGAAGGGGCGGGGCAGGGGAGAAGGCCC
>NZ_QWFA01000343.1 GCF_003501885.1 Streptomyces globisporus | reverse complement strand
GGGCGGGGCCGAGGATTCGGCCGACCCGCCCCCGAGCCCCACCACCGAGGCCCCCGAGCCGTCGGCGAAGCCCGAGGACGCGGCGAAGGAGCAGCCGAAGGACCCGGCCAAGGACGCTGCCCACAAGGCGGAGGAGACGGCCGACGCCATCCGCGAGGCGGCAGGGAAGGCCGGCAGGGACGTCGAGGAGCTTGACGAGGACGCCAAGGGACTCGACCCCAAGAAGGACGAGGACATCCCCGACGGCGCCAAGCCCCGCTTCCCGTGCCCCGAGGCCGACCCGGACGCGCTCGCCGCGGCCGAGCTGGAGCCCGGCATCCCGCTGCTCCCGTCCGACCCCTGGACGCTGGAGTCGACGCTGCTCACGCTCAACGGCCTCGACTACCACGGCATCGTCGAGGTGAAGAAGGCGGACGGCAGCATCAAGAAGGTGCTGAAGTTCACCGCCAGCTCCATCGACATCAAGGACCTGCACCAGCTGACCGTCGGCCCCGCGGGCACGACGGGCCATGTGAAGTCGCGGCCCGGCTCCACGTCGACGATCCGCAACGGCGAGGTGACGATGTACACGGAGGAGCTGAAGGGCAACCTCTTCGGCCTCATCCCGATCACCTTCAGCCCTCAGACCCCGCCGCCGCTGAACGTCCCCTTCGCCTTCTTCACCAAGGTGACGGTGAAGCAGGCCGGCCAGTTCGGCGGCACGCTCACCGTGCCCGGACTGCAGAACTACCTGGAGGGCGGCCGGGGCTAGCAGCTCCCCGCCCGCCTCCCCGAGCCCGTCCGGGAGCCGCAAGGCCGGTGGCCCGCCCCTGTCGCACCGAGGGGGCGGGCCACCGGCGTTGTACAGACGTTTTCCCCTTTCTCTCCTGCCACGGCAACCTTTCCGCGAGCGGCGGCAACCAGGGGGCACGGGCCGGGCACCGGCCTGCCCGCCGATCCGACGAGCAAAGGAACCACCCACGTGAGCACCAGCAGAGGACGACACCGCAGGACCCGTACGCTCTCGGCCGCCGTGGCCGCCGCCGTGGCCGCGGGGGGCGTGGGCGTGTGGGCGGCCGCGGCCCCCGATGACGCGGGCGCCGCCGGGGCCGTCGTCGTCTCGACCACGGCCCAGCTGGAGAAGGCCTTCGCGGCCGTCGGCCCCGGCACCACCATCCAGCTGCGCGGCGGTACGTACTACCCGGCCAAGAGCCTCAAGAGCCAGGCCGACGGGACCGCGCAGCGCCGGATCACCGTCACCGCCCACGGGTCGGAGAAGCCGGTCGTCGACGGGTCGAAGCTGCCCGCGGGGGAGTGGCTGGTCGCGATAGGCGGCGACCACTGGACGCTGTCCGGCCTGACGTTCCGCAACTCGCGTGCCCATGGGGTCGTCGTGACCTCGTCGGCCGGCGGGATCTTCCGCAACCTCACCACCCACGGCAACGGCGACTCCGGCTTCACGCTGCGCGGGGAGGGAACGAGGGACAACCTGATCGAGAACCTGGACTCGTACGGCAACTACGACGCGAAGAACCACGGGCAGAACGCAGACGGCCTCGCCATCAAGTTCGGCTCCGGCACCGGCAACCGGGTCGTCGGCGCGCGGCTCTACAACAACGCCGACGACGGCGTGGACCTCTGGCAGTGGGCGAGCCCCGTCCGGATCGAGCGCAGCTGGGCGTACGGGAACGGTGTGAACCGCTGGAAGGACCCCGCCTTCGAGGGCAACGGCAACGGCTTCAAGCTCGGCGGCGGCGGGGCGAGCGCCGCGCACGTCCTCACCGGCAACGCCGCCTGGAGCAACAGCAAGCACGGCTTCACGGAGAACAGCAACCCGGGCGCCCTGCGGCTGCACCGCAACACCGCCTACGCCAACGGCGCCTCCGGCTACTTCTTCGCCACCTCCCCCTCCCGCCTCTCCCGCAACCTCGCCCTGGACAACGCGACCGGCGCCGTGAAGCTCTCCCCGCGCGTGGTCTCGGCCGCCAACACCTGGGACACGGGCCAGGCGTGCCCCGCCGGCCTCCGGAACACCGATCCCGCCGGCGCGTACGGGCCCCGCCGGGCGGACGGCTCGCTCCCCGCCACCACCTTCCTGGCCGTCGGCACGCCGGACATCGGCGCGGAGATGAAGTAGCCGGTGAGTCGCACGTACGAGTGAGGGGTGCAGGGCATGGCTGACGACGCTTCCGCGGAGTTCCATGACTTCTTCGACCGCCACTACGCCGAACTGGCCCGCCTCGCCCACCTGCTGACGGGCGAGGCGGCCGCCGCCGACGACCTGGCGGCGGACGCGCTGGTGGCGCTCTGGGACCGCTGGGACCGGGTCCGCGCGGCCGAGCACCCGGTGGCGTACGCCCGTGGAGTCGTCGCCAACATGGCCCGCGGCCGGGTCCGCGCGGCCGTCCGGGAACGTCACCGCATCGCGCTCTTCTGGTCCCGGCGCGGCGACCGGACGGAGGGCCCGGACCTGGCGGCGGTCCTCGATGTGCGGCAGGCGCTCGCGAGGCTGCCCTTCCGCAAGCGGGCCTGTGTCGTGCTGCGGCACGCCTTCGACCTGTCGGAGAAGGACACCGCCCTGGCCCTCGGGATATCCGTCGGCACGGTGAAGAGCCAGACCTCCAAGGGGATGGCGGAGCTGGAACGGCTGCTGGACGGGCGGACCTCGCTCGAACTCGCGGGAAGGGGAGAACGATGAGCGACCTGCGCGAGGAGTTGCGGGAGGCGGCCCGCTCGCACCGGCCGGACCGGGACCGGATGCTCGCCCGGATCGGGCGGGCCCGCCCG
>NZ_QWFA01000342.1 GCF_003501885.1 Streptomyces globisporus | reverse complement strand
GGATAACCCACGCGGACCAGTGAGGGGGAGAGCGGGGGGGCGGGGGAACGCAGGGGATGAGGGGAGGTGTGGGGAAGGGAGGGGAGAGAAGGAGGGGCAGGGGAGCAACGTGAGAGGGCCGGCCCCGGCGGGGAGAGAAGACCGGCCCCGGCAAGGAACGGGGAGGGCGGGGTTCGTCCAGGGCAGGCCCACCGGATCGGCCGGGCCGGGTCAGCCGCGCCAGGCCGGGCTTGGCCGCCCGGGCCGCGGCGGCCAAGCCCGGGGTGACTCCGCCAGGGCGGCGGGTCGGTCCGGCTCGCCCCCGCCCGGTCAGTTCGTCCGGGTCAGCCGCGCCAGGGCAGCTCGGCTGTGACCGTTGTCGGACCGCCGATCGGGGAGTCGACCACCAGGACCCCGTCCACGGCGTCCAGCCGCTCCGCCAGTCCGGCCAGGCCGCCGCCCGACGCCGACGACGCCCCGCCCCGGCCGTTGTCCGTGACCTGGAGCATCACCCGGTCTCCTGCCCGCCACACATCGACCGTGGCCCGGGTCGCTCGGGCGTGCTTGCTGATGTTCTGGAGCAGCTCCGAGACGGTGAAGTACGCGATCCCCTCGATCGCCTGCGCCGGACGCGCATCCAGGTCCACCTCGACGGTCACGGGCACGGTGCAGCGGGAGGCTATCGCGGAGAGTGCGGCGTCCAGGCCGGGCCAGGTCGCGCAGCTCCTGCAGCGCCACCTTCACCTCGCCATGCGCTTCGTCGACCATACGGGCAGCGGCCTCGGGGTCGTCGGTGAGCTTCTCCTTCGCCAGGCCCAGATCCATGGCGAGGGCGACCAGGCGGGCCTGGGCTCCGTCGTGCAGGTCGCGTTCGATCCGGCGCAGGTCGGCGGCGGCGGTGTCCACGACCACGCCCCGGTCCGACTCCAGCTCGGAGACCCGGGTGGCCAGCCGGGACGGCCCCAGCAGACCGGTGACCATCAGCCGGTCCACCGTCAGCAGACCCCGCACGACCCAGGGCGCCGCCATCACCAGCACCAGGCCCACCGCCCCGGTCGCCGCCAGCTCGAGGGGTGAGTTCAGATACTCCGCGTGGGTGCGGTCCCCGTACACCTGGATGCCGTCCTGCCCGCCGAACATCGGGAACAGCCAGAACCACAGCGGGTACGTCAGCGCCATCAGGCCGTACGTCCAGAACGAGATCGCGACGACGAACGTGAATATGGCCCACGGGAAGTGCAGCAGCGTGTACAGCAGGTGCCGCCAGGACGCCCCGCTCTTGAGGACCGCGCCCATCCACGACATCGGGCCGCCGGTCTTCCCCTGCACCCGCTCCGGATCCGCCACCTCCACCCGCAGCAGCGCCCGCGCCCGGTGCCGCTCCAAGGCCCCGAAGCCCCGGCACACGGCGAGGCCGACAGCGAGGACCGGTATCCCGACGAAGGTGACCATCAGGCCCGCGCTCAACGACGTCATGGTGACCGCGAAGACGAACATCACCGTGCTGAGCGGGAAGCTCAGCAGCGCGTAGAGGAGCTCGCTCCAGGCACGGGCCTCCAGCGGCGCACGCAGCGGCGCGGGGAGGAAATGCCTCGTCCGGGTCTTCACCCCGAAGCCGGGGGCGGAACCCTCGTGCTCCCGGTCCCGCGTGTCCGGTCCGTATGCCGTGGCCATGAGTCCCGTCCGTTCCGTCTCTGTCTCAGTCTCTCAGTGGGCTGTGTCCGTGGGGTGTGCGCCGCCGTGGCGCTGGAGGCGGCCCGTGACCACGGACCGCTCTTCCGCCGTTCTCCCTCAAGGGTGCTGGCCGGCGGCCTTCCGCACCATGAGGTCCCTCTCCGTATCCGACCGGGGGTTTTCCCTACCCCCGGTCGGACGGGAGGGCAGGCCGTCCGTGCAGGCATGCAGGCATGCGGTCATACCGTTCGTGCGGCCGCAACGGTCCGGTCGCGCCAGGGCAGCTCGGCGGTGACGGTCGTCGGCCCGCCCTCCGGCGAGTCCACGACGAACACTCCGTCGACCGCGTCGAGCCGCTCGGCGAGCCCCGCCAGGCCCGAGCCGCCGTCCAACCGGGCCCCGCCCCCGCCGTCGTCCGTGACCTGGAGCAGCAGCCGGTCCCCCGAACGCCACACGTCGACGGAGGCCGACCGCGCACCGCTGTGCTTGCTGATGTTCTGGAGCAGCTCCGAGACGGTGAAATACGCGATCCCCTCGATCGCCTCGGCCGGGCGCCCCCGAAGCCCCACCGACACCTTGACCGGGACCGTGCAGCGGGAGGCGATGGCGGAGAGTGCGGCGTCCAGGCCCCGGTCGGTGAGGACGGCGGGGTGGATGCCGCGGGCCAGGTCGCGCAGCTCCTGCAGCGCCACCTTGATCTCGCCGTGGGCCTCGTCGACCATACGGGCAGCGGCCTCGGGGTCGTCGGTGAGCTTCTCCTTCGCCAGGCCGAGCCCCATGGCGAGGGCGACCAGGCGGGCCTGGGCTCCGTCGTGCAGGTCGCGTTCGATCCGGCGGAGGTCGGCGGCGGCGGTGTCCACGACCACGCCCCGGTCCGACTCCAGCTCGGCGATGCGCCGCTCCAACTCGTCCGACGGGGACAGCAGCCCGCGCACCATCGCCCGGTCCACCGTCGTCAGCCCCCGCGCGATGAACGGCAGTACCGGCCACAGGACGAACAGGCTCACCAGCGTCACCGCGAACGTCAGCACGCCCCACGGCAGTCGGATGAACCCGTACAACAACGCCCGCCAGCCCACCGGGTCCTTCAGCCCCGCCCACAGCCGGACGAAGAACCCCTGGTCCCGGTGGCCGCGCCCGAGCGGACTCGGCTCCTCCACCCGCACGCCGAGCATCCACCGCGCCCGCCGCCGCTCCAGCCGGCCCACCAGCCGAGCGCCCTGGAGACCGCCGACCAGCAGCGGCAGACCGATCACGGTGACGGACAGTCCGGCGCCCACGCTGATCACAACAACCGTGTAGACGAACCCGACGACGGCCACCGGCAGATTGGCGAGCAGATACGCGATCTCCCGCCAGGTCCACCGGTCGAGGGCGAAACGGGCGGGCGGCAGCCGGTCGGGGTCCGGCACGGAGGGGCTCATGGTCATACCCCCAGCCTGCCGGGCCGCGCCCACGCACACCATGGGGCTCGTGGGTGGGGGTGAAGTAGGGATAACCCCACCCGATGTCCGACGCGGCTGCTTACGCTCCGTTTAGCAGGCCCTAGACTCCCGTGCGTACAGAACCCGTGTGTACACAACGGGCACGCGGGACAGAAGCGGACGACGAGGGAGCGAGGGGCGGACGTGGCCGACGTTACGGACGTGACCGGCGTGGCGGACGCGGCGGGCATGACCGGGGTGTCCGGCGTTCCGGTGGACGGAGTTACCGCATTCGCCTCCGATTACTTCCAGAGCTATTCGGTCATCGGCCTGCTCGCCCTGGTCGGCGTCCTGTTCGTCGCTGTGGCCTTCGGGGCCGGGCGACTGCTGCGCCCCATCGTGCCCACCCCGGAGAAGCTGCTCACCTACGAATGCGGCGTCGACCCGGTCGGCGAGGGCTGGGCGCACACCCAGGTGCGCTACTACGTCTACGCGTTCCTGTACGTGATCTTCGCGGTCGACTCCATCTTCCTGTTCCCGTGGGCCACGGTGTTCGCAGCGCCGGGATACGGCGCGACGACCCTGGTCGAAATGTTCATCTTCCTCGGCTTTCTGGCCGTGGGACTGCTCTACGCATGGAAGAAGGGCGTCCTCGCATGGGCCTGACGAGCCGACCGGACCCCGCGTCGCAGCAGCCCGCGTCCCCGTCCCCCGCCCCCGCCGACCCGGTCCTCCTTCCCGAGCCCAAGCGCCTCGGCGTGCTCTCCAGGCTCGCACCGGAGCCGATGAAGGTCGTCCTCAACTGGGGCCGCCGCTACAGCCTCTGGGTCTTCAACTTCGGACTCGCCTGCTGCGCCATCGAGTTCATCGCCGCGTCCATGGCCCGCCACGACTTCATCCGGCTCGGCGTGATCCCGTTCGCCCCCGGCCCCCGTCAGGCCGACCTCATGATCGTGTCCGGCACCGTGACGGACAAGATGGCCCCGGCCGTGAAGCGGCTGTACGAGCAGATGCCCGAACCGAAGTACGTCATCTCCTTCGGCGCCTGCTCCAACTGCGGCGGCCCCTACTGGGACTCGTACTCCGTGACCAAGGGCGTCGACCAGATCATCCCCGTCGATGTGTACGTACCCGGCTGCCCGCCCAGGCCCGAGGCGCTGCTCCAGGGCATCCTCAAGCTCCAGGAGAAGATCGCGCGCGAATCCCTCGCCGAGCGGTACGCCTCCGGGGGGCCGGGCGGCGGCCCGTCCACCGAGGCCCTGCGCAGCGGCCTCGTCGCCGCGCCGGCAGCGGCTTCGCAACCCGACGAGGAGGGGCGGCGATGAGCGATCGCGACCAGTACGCGGAGTCCGCCGCCGGGGCCGAGGCCTACGACCGGCTGCCGGACGCGGTCACCGACGTGTTCGGCGACGAGGCCACGGCGGAGTCGGCGTACGACCTGCTGACCGTCGACGTCCCCGCCGCCGACTGGCTCACCGCGCTGCGGACCGCCCGCGACGAACTCGGGTGCACCTACTTCGACTGGCTCAGCGCCGTGGACGAACCGGGCGTCGGTTTCCGCGTCTGCGCCCATGTCGCGGCCCTCGGCACGGGTACGGTACGGCGGCTGATGGTCCGCACGACCGTGCCGCACGACGCGGCGGTGCTGCCCAGCGCCATCGACGTGTACGCGGGCGCGGCCTGGCACGAGCGTGAGACGCACGAGATGTTCGGTGTCGCGTTCGACGGCCACCCCCATCTCGTGCCGCTGCTCCTGCCCGAAGGCTTCGAAGGCCACCCGCTGCGCAAGGACTTCGTCCTGGCCGCGCGCGTCGCGAAGGCCTGGCCCGGGGCGAAGGAGCCGGGTGAGCCGGCGGAAGGCCACACGGGCCCGAAGCGACGCGCGATGCTCCCGCCCGGCGTCCCCGACCCGAACGAATGGGGCCCCCTGAAGGGCCAACTCCCCCCAGCCGCGGTGCGCCCGACCCGGGCCGCCCGCCCCGCGGCTGGGGGGAGTTGGCCCTTCAGGGGGC
>NZ_QWFA01000341.1 GCF_003501885.1 Streptomyces globisporus | reverse complement strand
GTCCCCGACGCCCCCGGACCGCACCAGCCTGCCGCCCGCCCCGTCCCCGACGCCGCCGGTCCCGGCGCGCTCTGAGGAGGTATCGCCGTGCCCGGCATCCAGGAGACCCAGCTGTACTGCCTCGCCGACCGCCGGTACTACGACACCCCGGCCCGGCTTCCCGACCAGGAGACCCGCTACCCCCTCGACACCGCCGAACCGCCCTCCGGCTGGCGGCGCGTGGCCGGCGGGCTGTGGACGTCACTCCTGCCCGAGGGCGGCGAACCGGCCGAACAGGGCTGGAAGATCCACGTGTCGACCGTCCCCGACGAGGCCGCCCGCATCCTTCGCGACACCGCCGAGATCTGCCTCCGGCACCGGATCCCGTTCAAGTTCCTCCGCAGCGAGCAGGCGCTCCTGCTGATGTCGGGGAAGTACATGTCCCGGGGCAGCGCGGGGAAGTTCCTCACCCTCTACCCGCCGGACGAGACGGCCCTGAACCGCCTGCTCGACGAGCTGACCGCGACTCTGTCCGGCCGCCGGGGCCCGTACATCCTGAGCGATCTGCGCATCGGCGACGCCCCCGTCTACGTACGGTACGGATCCTTCGTCGACCGCTGGTGCCACGACGCCCGGGGCGAGCGGGTGCCCGCCCTGCGCCACCCCTCCGGTCAACTCGTGCCCGACGAGAGGGGCGTGGTGTTCCGCACGCCCGCCTGGGTGAAGGTGCCCGAGCTGCTGCGGCCCCACCTCGCCGCCCGCGCCGCCGCCCGGGACGACTCCTTCCCGTACACCGTCACCGAGGCGCTCCAGTTCTCCAACGCGGGCGGCATCTATCTCGCCCGGCACCGGGAGACCGGCCACCGGGTCGTGCTGCGCGAGGCCCGTCCCCACTGCGGTCTCGACGCGGTGGGCGACGACGCCGTGACCCGGCTGGAGCGCGAGCACCGGGCCCTGACCGCGCTGGCCGGGCTCGACTGCGTACCGGAGGTGTACGGCGTACGGACCGTGTGGGAGCACCGGTTCCTGATGACGGAGTACGTCGAGGGGCCCACGTTGCTCGACGAGATCGTGGCGCGCTTCGCGCTGGTACGCGGAGCCCGTACGGCGGCAGAACTCGCCCCGTACACCGCATGGGTGGACCAGGTGACCGGCCAACTCGGCGGCGTGTTGCGGGAGATCCACGGCCGGGGGCTGCGCTTCGGTGACCTGCACCCCTCCAACATCATCCTGCGGCCCGACGGCCGGCTCGCCCTCGTCGACTTCGAGTACGCCACCGAACTCGGCGACGAAAAGACCCCGTTGGCCGGAGCGCCCGGACTTCAGGCCCCGCCCGGCACCCCGGGCGCGGAGGCCGACGCGTACGCCCTGTGGGCGACCTGGCTCACCATGCTGATGCCGCTGACCGAGATGGCCTCCCACGACCGGGCCAAGGCGTTGTCCCTGGAGTCCTGGGCCCGGGAGCGCTACGGTCTCGCGCCCCACGCCGGCCCGGCCCGCCCCGCCCTGCTGCGGGCGGCCGAGCGTACCGCCGACCGGGAGAGCGAGATCGCCGGGCTCCTTCGCGGGCCCGTGCCCGACTGGGGTGAGCTGCGCACCCGGCTGATCGCGGGCATCCACGCGGGCGCGACGCCCGAGCGCCGCGACCGGCTCTTCCCCGGCGACCCCAAGGGCTTCGCCACCGGCGGTACGGATCTGGCGCACGGGGCCGCCGGGATTCTCTACGCCCTCCAGCGCGTCGGCGCCCCGGTCCCGGCCGCCTGGACCGACTGGCTCGCGGAGACCGCCCGCCGCCGCGACCCCGCGGCCCCGGGCGGCCTCTACGACGGGCTGCCGGGCACCGCCGTGACGCTGGCGCTGCTCGGCCGTCCGGACGAGGGGCGCGAACTGTTCGCCCGGGCCGTCGAGGCCGCCCGCCCGTCCCCCTCGGCCGACCTGCTGACCGGGCGCGCGGGTATCGCCCTGGCCGCCGTCCGCCTGGCCACGGCCGGACCCGGGGCCCCGGACCCGGAGCTGGTGGACACCGCCCTGCGCGCCGCCTGGGAACTCGACTGTCTGGTACGGGGCGAGGCGGTGGCGGGTGGCCCTGAGGCTCCGCCGTCGGCCGGACTGCTGCGCGGGCTCAGCGGCGCGGCGCTGCTCCACCTCGAACTGCACGCCCTCACCGGAGAGGCGTGGCTGCTGCGCGCCGCCCGCACCGCCCTGTACCGGGACTCCGGCCACTGCGTCGCGATGGACGACGGCACGGTCCAGGTGAAGGACGGCCGCCGCCACCTCCTCTACCTCGACCAGGGCAGCGGAGGCTTCGCGCTCGTCGCCCGCGCCTACCTGGCCCGGCAGCAAGCGCCCGCGCTCGCCGGACTGCTGCCCGGGGTGCGCAAGGGCTGCGGCAACGAGTTCGTGCGCGAGCCGGGGCTGTTCACCGGTCGCGCCGGCCTCGTGGCCACCGCCCGGCAGTTGGAGGGCGACGGCAGCCCGGCCGGGCCCGAGGTCCTCGCGTCCGTACGCAACCTGTCCTGGCACCTCGTCGCCGACGAGGACCGGCTGCTGGTGCCCGGGGCCCGGCTGCGCCGCTGCTCCGCCGACCTGGCCACCGGGGCGGCCGGCCTGCTGCTCGCCCTGCACTTCCTGGCCGGGGCGGACGCCGGGGCGGACAGCGACGAGGCCGTCGCCCCCGGGGGCGACGGCCACCGGCCGCACGATCTGCTGAAGCTGCTCACCCTGGGCTGAGGGCGGCGGCGGCCGGCGCGCCGGTCCGGCCGCCCGCCGCCTCCTGCCCGCCCGCCGCCTCCTGCCCGCGTGCGAACAGGCAG
>NZ_QWFA01000340.1 GCF_003501885.1 Streptomyces globisporus | reverse complement strand
GTAATGCTGAATAAATAAGTATGGTTATATCCAGTTCATCATGTTCTTCAATATTAGGAATCAAGCTAAACATATTCTCCATAACTCGGATCGAATGATTAATATCATGCATTGTGTACTTAGGGAACGTTTTTGGAATCTCATTATTCAATACAAATTCTACATTCCTAGCAAGCTCGTAAATATTGGTAAGGAATTCACTTTTCCTACTTTGTAAATGTCAATCAAAAAGTTGACCACCTTGCTAACCTAAAAGTTGACCACCCCGCCGGTAAAAATGGGCACCCGAAGGTGCCGGTATTGGAGTAAGTCGCTAGCGTTAAGATGCGTGCTAAAAATCAGCACGAGTGAGCTCATGGTAAAGATCCAGATTGCCGTTTTGCAAAGCATCGCGTTCTTTTGTTAATCGTTGAATCTCCTCCCGAAGGCGCTCAACGGCAGCTTCCATCTCCGCGATGCCTTCTTGTAATTGCTCAGCCTTGCTCATACATAGTCTCCTTTCTTTGACCTTCCATGGTTTGCCGGAGACGGTAGGAGTCGCCGTCAAACAGAAGGATATGAGAATGATGGGTAAGACGATCAAGTAATGCGGTGGTGAGCGCAGGATCTCCAAATACATCCACCCACCGGGAAAACTCCAAGTTGGAGGTGATGATCAAACTGCCTTGTTCATAACGCTGGGAGATGAATTGAAATAAGAGTTTTCCACCTTCGCCAAGAGGAACGTAACCAAGCTCATCGAGAATGACGAGATCGTACTTATTCCAACTCTTAAGATACCGGGGCAAGCGGAACTCGGACTCTGCTAATTGCAGTTCCTGAATGAGCTGCATGACGGGAATGAACCGGACTCGATGCCCTTCGAGCATTACTCCCATTCCAATGGCGGTTGCAATGTGGCTCTTCCCAGTTCCAGGTCTGCCAATGCATAAGACGTTCTCACGCCTGGTTATGAACGCACCCTGAGCAAGCTGCTCAATCTTCATCTTTGGTAGTTTCGGGATTTGCGTAAAGTTGAATTCTTGAAGTGTTTTCGGTCTAGGGAACTTTGCCTGACGCAGTAGGTATTGCTGCCTTTGTTCCTGTTTTTTCAGCACTTCATGCTCAAGGCAAGAGGCTAAGAAGTGGAGGTGATCAACGTTCTGCTCCAACGCATCGCGTAGCAGACTAGGGTATTGCTGAAGCAACCCCGGCATGCGAAGCTCACCACATGCGATCTCAATCCGCGCTTCTATTAAACTACCAGTCGACACTTATCCAACCCCCTGTAGTAATGAATCGTACTGCGCTGCATGGTTGATTGTGGTCACAATTTCCGCCACATCAATAATTGCGTCGGACGGAGCCAGACGTTGCCTCAATACAGCCGCTGTGACGGAGGAAACATCCATTGTTTCGATTGCCGAAGTAACATCGGTCAGGGCAAACTCCCGCAGAAGTAGAAGTACTGCTAGGAAATCCTTGTACCCTCGGCTATGTGCTTGGGTCATATGCTCTCGCAGTTTGCCGAAGGCAGCTGGAAGCTGGCGAACCACCGACGCATTCGTTACTGCGTGAGGCTTTCGCTCCAGTGCGGTTAGATAATGGTCGATCTCCATGTGTACCTCTCCGCGTCGGTAACACCTTGTATGGGTGGCAACGATCTGGCTTCCAACGATGAGATCAATGCGATCCACATACGCCTTGGCAATGATCATCTGACCAATGTGCTGACAGGGAACGGAGTATTGGTTTCGGTCTACGGTGGCGAGCGAGTACGTGTTGACCTTAACTGGCAGCGGCCGCGCGGAGGAAAAGGGTGTTGCCGGCAACGGACGGAGGGCTAGTTGCTCTTCCTTCCAGCGATCTGCATGCTTGTCCATCTCTTTAGCACACCAGCGCAGCAGGTAGGCATTCAGTTCGTCCCATGTCGCAAAGGACGGAACTGGGACGAGTGCGCGGCTTCGAACATATTTCACCAAAGACTCAACGGTTCCTTTCTCGTTCCCATGGGCCGGCTGACAGAAATGACTGTCAAACAAGTAGTGTCCACGCAGGCTGGAGAACCATTCATGCTCTTCACGGTCCGGTCCACTGAGAACCTTTACAACTTGCGTCGTGGCGTTGTCATACAGACCTTCTTTCGGAACACCGCCGAAGTGGGCAAAGCCTCGCACATGGCCCTCCAAAAAGGCTTCCAACCGTTCTGTAGGGAAGGCAACGACATACGGCGCAAGACTGTATTTGAACCGCATGCAGAACAAATTCACCTTGATCCGCTTGCCAGCCATGTTTACCTCTGCGTGGCCAAAGTCGATCTGCATCTGCTCACCGGGATTTGCTTCAAGTTTGAGGAAGCACTCCGGTTGTGTCATTTCTCGCTTTAGCTTCCTTATGTAATGACGGACGGTTGATTCGCCTCCGGTGAAGCCGTACTCGTTGACAAGCCGTTCGTAGATCCTTGCCGCAGTGTGTCGCTGCTTTACCGGAGCGCTCTTATCCTCTTCGAAGACGTTCTCTATGAAGGCTCGATACGGATCCATGACCGGGCAAGTTCGGGCCTGCTGCCCTTTATATTTGGGGATCTCCGAGTCCGCTAGCATTTTCCGTACGGTCTGCCTAGCGATTTTCAATTGTGTACTCAGCTTACGGATTGACCAACCGTCGACGTAATGGCGCTTCCGAACGTATTCCTTGTCTACCATTGCATACATTCCCTTTCCCCCTGGCTGCTGATCTCTTGTCAGCATAGCAGGGATTCGGCCTAGGGTGGTCAACTTTTACATTAGCGAGCGCTATGTAAGTGGTACACTTTTAGATTAGCAAATACACCGGATTTCTTTTTATAATAAGATTTCAATGAAATCGGTTATTTTAACC
>NZ_QWFA01000034.1 GCF_003501885.1 Streptomyces globisporus | reverse complement strand
GTGTGGGGCCGGGTGGGCGGGCAGGGGGCCTGGTCCGTATCGTCGGCGGCGGCCGCGCCACGAGCGGCGGTGCCGCCGGGGCGTCACGCGTGGCGGCCGTCGCCCAGCGTGGCGACGAGTGCGGCGAGCAGGGCGACCCGCTCGGGTACGGATGCCGTGTCGAGCCATTCCTCGGGAGTGTGGTCGGACCCTCCGACGGGGCCGAGGCCATCGAGGACGGGCACTCCGACGCCGGCGATGATGTTGGCGTCTCCCACCCCGCCCGTCGCGGCCGCCCCCAGGACGAGGCCGAGTTCCTCGCCCAGGGACCGGGCCAGCGCCATCATGCGGTGCGTGACCTCGGTGTCCTCCATGGGAGGGCACAGGTCGAGCTGCTCCACCACCACCGAGGTGCCGGCCACTGCGGGCCGGGCGGCGGCCTCCTCGATGGCGGCCCGCGCCCGTGTCATCCCGGCTGTGGTGGCCGAGCGGATCTCGACGCGCAGCTCCGCCTCGGGGCAGACGATGTTGGTACGCGTACCGGCCCGTACCACGCCCACGTTGACGGTGACGTCCTCCCACAGGCCATTGAGCGCCTGGAGGGCGACGACGAGGTGGGCGGCGGTGAGGGCGGCGTTCGCGCCGCGCTCGGGTTCGATGCCGGAGTGGGCGGCGCGGCCAGTGACCGTGAGGAGGAAGTCGGCGACCCCCTTGCGGGCGATGACCAGGTCACCGTTCTCCCGTGCACACTCCAGGGCGAGCGCGAAGTGCGCTCCCCGGGCGGTTCGTTCGGTGACGGGGCGGCTGGCCGGGGAGCCGATCTCCTCGTCGGGGGTGGCGAGGAAGACGATCTCGGCGTACTCCTCGACGTCTGCCTCGGCGAGGATGTCCAGAGCGGTGAGCCCGGCGAGCAGGCCGCCCTTGTCGTCGCTGACGCCGGGGCCGTGCGCGAGTCGGCCCCGGAGGGAGAAGGGGCGGGTGGCGGCGGTGCCGTCCGCGAAGACGGTGTCCATGTGGGCGGCGAGCAGGATGCGCCGCCCGCCGTCACGGGCGGCGAGCCGGCCGGTCCTGCGGCCGATCAGGACGTCCCCGGTGCGCTCCCCGCTCGCTTTGCCGGGAGCGACCCGTTCGACGGCGAAGCCGAGGGCGGACAGCCGGGCGGCGGTCCAGTCGGCGACCAGGTTCACCCCTGCGGGGCTGTAGGAGCCGGAGTCGATCGCCACGAGTCCGGCCAGGTCGGCGAGAAAGCGGTCGAGGCGGGCCCGTGCGAGGGGCAGCAGATCCTGGGCACGGGGACGCTGTCGGGTGGGCGCGGTCACAGGACCTTGGACAGGAAGGCGCGGGTGCGCTCCTGCTCCGGATCGACGAGCACGTGCCGGGGGTCGCCGGCTTCGACCACCACGCCGTCGTCCATGAAGACCGCCGTGTCGCCGACCTCGCGGGCGAACCCGATCTCGTGGGTGACGACGACCATGGTCATGCCGTCGGCGGCCAGCTGCCGCATGACGTCCAGGACGTCGCCGACGAGCTCGGGGTCGAGCGCCGAGGTGGGCTCGTCGAACAGCATCAGCTTCGGCTTCATGGCCAGAGCGCGGGCGATGGCGACGCGCTGCTGCTGCCCGCCGGAGAGCTGTGCCGGGTAGTGCCCGGCCCGGTCCGCCAGCCCGACCTTCTCCAGCAACTGCCGGGCCTCGGCACGGGCCTCGACGGTGCTCGTGCCGCTGACGCGGACGGGCGCTTCCATGACGTTCTGTTCGGCGGTCAGGTGGGGGAAGAGGTTGAACCGCTGGAAGACCATGCCGATGTCACGGCGGTGCGCGGCTATCTCCTTCTCCCGCAGTTCGTGGAGCCGGGCCCCGCGCCGCCGGTAGCCGACGAGTTCTCCCTCGACGGCGAGAGTGCCGCCGTCGATCTTCTCCAGATGGTTGATGCACCGCAGGAAAGTGGACTTGCCCGAGCCCGAGGGGCCGAGCAGGCAGCACACCTGCCCGCGTTCGACGGTGAGGTCGATGCCCTTGAGGACCTCGAGCTTCCCGAAGTGCTTGCGCACGCCGTGGGCGTGCACCATGGGCGTGGTCAACGGCCCTCTTCCTTTCCGGTCTTCGGCGCGGACGCGCGGGTGAACCCGGTGAACATCCGTCGCAACGGGGAGGTGTGGCCCCCGTGTGCGGTGCCCCGGCCGTAGCGGCGCTCCAGCCAGGCCTGCGGGAAGCTCAGGAGGCTCACCAGTGCCAGGTACCAGAGCGAAGCGACCACGAGCATGGGGATGACCTGGTAGTTCTGCGCGTACACCTCCTGGATGTTCGACATCAGGTCGTGCGCGGCGATGACGGAGACCAGCGCGGTCATCTTCAGCATGTTGATCGTCTCGTTGCCCATCGGGGGGATGATCACCCGCATGGCTTGGGGGAGAACGATCCTGCGCATCGTCAGCGCGGGCCGCATGCCGAGTGAGTGCGCTGCCTCGGCCTGCCCGCTGTCGACGGACTGGATCCCGGCCCGGACGATCTCCGAGGCGTACGCCGCCTCGTTGAGCCCCAGCGCCAGCAGAGCTGCGACGGCCGGGGTGAGCAGGGAGTTCGTGTCGGCCTGGAAGAAGGTGATGTCGGTGAAGGGGATACCGATGAGCACGTTCTTGTACAGGGCCCCCGCGTACCCCCAGAAGATGATCTGGACGAGGAGCGGGGTCCCGCGGAAGGCCCAGACGAACAGTGAGGAGAGGCCGTAGAGGACGGGGTTGGACGACAGGCGCATGACCGCGATGACGGTGCCCAGGGTAAGCCCGAGGGCCATCGCCGCGACGGTCAGCCACAGGGTGGTGGCCAGCCCGTCGAAGATCAGGTCGGCGAAGAGGTAGTCGCCGATGATGTCCCAGCGGAGATTGGCGTTGGTGGCCAGCGAACCGACCAGTCCCGCCAGGGCGAGTACCGCGGCGAGGGCGGCGACCCAGCGGCCGTAGTGGCGTACGGGGACGACGGTCAGGTCCTGTTCGGCCGGGGCGGTCCGGAGATCGAGTGTGGTGGTCATCTCAGTCGACCGCTGCGTTCCGGGTGACTTCCTTGACCGCGATCGAGGCGACACCGTACTTCTCGAAGATCTTGGTGGCGGTGCCGTCGTCTATCAGGGACTGCAGCGCCTTCTGGATCGCGTCCGTCAACTCGGGCAGCTTCTTGGAGACGGCGATGCCGTTGGGGGAGGCGTTGTAGCCGCCGGTGGCGGCCGGGTCGTCGACGACCTCGAAGGCCTGGCCTCCGTCTGCGGTCTTGGCCGTCCAGCCGGCCGCCGGCTTGGTCAGCACCTGGGCGACAACCTTGTTGGCGCGCAGGGCGAGCTGGGCGTCGGAGTCCTTGGGGAAGGTCTGGATGGCGATCTTGGTGCCACCCGCCTTCCCGCACTCCTTCTGGTGATCCTTGAGGAGGTCCAGCTGGTTGGTGGCGGCCTGCACGGCGACCTTCTTGCCGCACAGATCGTCAAGCGTGGTGATCTTCTCGGGGTTCCCCTTGACGACCATGATCCCGGAGCCGGAGACGGAGTAGTCGACGAAGTCGACGACCGCCTGCCGCTCCTTGTTGTCCGTCATCGCGGACATGGCCACGTCGAACTTTCCTGCCTGTATGGCGGGCACGATGCCGTCGAACTTCTGCGGGGTGAAGGCGAACGTCACGCCGAGCCGGGCGCCGATCGCCTGACCGAGGTCGTAGTCCAAGCCGGTGAGCTCCTTCTCCCCCTCCGTCACGAACATCTCGAAGGGCGCGTAGGGCACGTCCGTGGCAACCCGTACGGTGCCGGACTTCTTGACCGCGTCGGGCAGTGCTTCGTGCAGCTTCGCGTCCTTTCTCACGGTCACCCCCGCGACCTCCAGCGACGCCGGACCCTTGGCTGCGGCGACCCCGTCGCCGCCCTCTCCGCAGCCCGCGAGCGCCAGCAGGACGGTGGTGGTCAACGCGGCGGCGGTCACAGCACGACCGGAGACGTGGGCGTACTTCATATCGTTCCCTCCTGGGGGATGTCCGGCCGGCGGTGGCTTCCTCGCTCGGCCCGCCCCAGAAATTACACATCGCGGCTTCGTCTGTATAGATGTAACGAGCGTTACTTGCCTGTGATGCGCCGCCGCACCCCCGTGAAACATGTCGCAGGGACGCTGTGTGGGCAGTCCGGCTCCTGTATTTGTCCGAGGTGGCCCGGTCTGCGCGATCCTCGCTGCGTTACATCTGGCGCACGATGCTCGGAATCTGTACGTTCCATCACCACCGACTTCACGTCGGCCTCACTCCTCCGCTCCGTCCCCGGGAGAACTCCGTGTTCCGTATCCCCCTACGGCTGGTGACCTGCCTGGCCGCCTCCCTGGCGCTGCTGGCCCCCACCCTCGTCACGGCCGAATCCGCCCACGCGGCTGCCAAGCGCATCCGACTGGGCAACTCCGCCGATGCCAGCCGCGGAAGCTGGTCCGGCCCGGCGTACACGATGAACGGCTCAGGCGCGGTCGTCCCGGCGACCATGACCCGAGCCATCGACGCGATCCGCGGCGGTACGGGCACCCTCGACGTCGTGGTCATAGCCGCCTCCGCCCCCGGCTCCGGCAGCAAGACCCCCGAGTGTGACACCGTCATGGGCCTCGCCGGCGTCAACTCCTGCACCACCTGGACGCTGACCACTCGCAACGACGGCAACAACAGCGCGGCCAACAGCGACATCCGCAACGCCGAGTTCGTCTACTTCGCCGGCGGTGACCAGTGCGACTACGCCGACTGGAAAGGCACCGCGCTCCAGAACTCCGTGAAGTCCGTCGTCGCCAAGGGAGGCGGCTCCGGCGGCGGCAGCGCGGGCCACCACATCAACAGCGCCGTCGTCTACGACGCCTGCGGCGGCAGCGTCACTTCCGACGAGGCGCTCTACGACCCCTACGACCCGGCGATCACTTTCACCACCGGCATGTTCTCCTGGCCGAACTACGCGGGCACCGTCAACGACTCGCACTTCGTCTCCCGCGACCGTATGGGTCGCACCATGGCCTTCGTCGCCCGAGCCATCGAGGACGGCCTCACCACGGGCGGAGCCGCGTGGGGTGTCGGCGTGGACGACGGCGGCTCCCTCTTCATCGACAAGAACGGCCTGGCCACGGCAGCCGGAGCCGACACCTTCGTCGTCCTGGGCGACCACCGTCCCGAGCAGGCCGACCCCGACCGTTACCTCACCTACGACGACTACAAGATCTGGCGGCTGCGCCCCGGCGGAACCTACGACTTCAAGAACCGTCCCACCTGCGGCTACTACCTGCGCAGCGTCGTCGACGGCATTCCGGACCGCGACCTCTACAACGGAACGCCGGTCACCAACTGCGGCTGAAGTCCGAGCAGCACCTTCACCCCGCCCGGCGCAGCGTCAGCATCGTGCTTGCGCAGTCGCCGGGCGGGAGCTCGGCGGGGATGCCGTACGCGGCCAGCGATACCTGGCCCCCCCCAATGATCTTGAGGTACGAAGCGTCGGACCGCGCTACGTACACCCGAGGAGCCACCGCGAGAGCTCGGTGACATCTGTGGTCGGCCATGTCCTGGCCCACCGGAAAGCCTCCTGCTCGCCTCTTGGCCCGCCGCACTCGCCGATGTCCCAGGGCGTGCGGAACGCCGGCCCGAGTCGGCCCGGCGACCCGACCTGCGACCTGTGACCTGCCCGAGCCGTTATCACGCTCGCTGGAGCTCTGCACAACGCTGATGGTCTGTTGAAGCTCTTATAGAACATCTTCAACGGAAGTGAAACCGCGATGGCGGCCCTGGCGGAAACCCTCGCACAGACTCCATTCAAGGAGTCCCGTAGAAGGGAACTTTCATGACTCCTCGGCCCATCGCGGCAGCGTTCGTCCTGGCCACCGCCACGGTCATCGGAGCGACTGCGGCCGCCCCCGCAGTGGCGGCGCCCGCTGCCGCCAAGGACGACCAGGCCACCGTCTCTGTCTTCCACGCCGTACCCGGTCTGAAGGTCGACGTCTTCGCCAACGGCAAGGAGTTGCTGCCCGACTTCGAGCCCGGCACTCTGACCGACCCGCTCAAGCTCGACGCCGGCAGCTACGACATCAAGGTCTTCAAGGACGGTGAGGGCCCCGACGGCACGCCCGCCATCGAGAAGAAGGTCGATGTGCCCGCCGGAGCCAACGCCACGCTCGTCGCCCACCTGACCGCTGACGGCAAGCCTGCCCTGAACGCCTTCGTCAACGACCTGTCCAAGGTGCCCGCGGGCAAGGCGCGACTGGCCGTCCGCCATGTCGCCGCCGCTCCGGCCGTCGACGTGCGAGCCGGAGGCACCCCGGTCTTCGAAGGCCTGGTGAACCCCAAGGAGGTCAAGGGAGAGGTCGACGCCGGCACCGTGAAGGCCGACGTGACCCTGGCCGGCACCGACACGGTCGCCATCGGCCCCGCCGACCTCGACCTGGCCGAGGGAACCAACACCGTCGTCTACGCGTGGGGCAGCGCCGACGACAAGAACCTCGCGCTCAAGACGCAGACGTTCAAGGACCTTCACTCCGCCCCGCACGGAGTCCCGGCAGGCGAGACGGGCGAGAACGCGGTGAACAGCACCGGACTCCCCGGCTGGTCCTTGGCGCTCGGCGGCCTGGCTCTCGCGGGTGCGGTCGTCGGCGGACGCCGGCTGTTCGACTCGCAGCGCTGAACTGCGCCGCCACCCGGCGGGACGGACGCGCGCCTGACCGCTCCGTCCCGCTGCCCTCCCTCTTCGTCCCTTTCCGAAGCAGAGGTCTTCGTCGATGAAGCACCGTTCCCCACGTAAACGCTGGGGGTTCCTCGCCGCAGCCCTCACTGTCCTGTTGATGCTCGTCGTCTTCGCGACAGAGCGGCTCACCGACGACGACGGTCCGGCGGACTTCGGGGCTCCGCTCGCCCCCCGGCCCACCATGACGAGCGGGGGGCCGTCGGGCTCCACGCCGCAGCCCTCCACGCCGGGTGCCGAGCCGTCCTCGAGTCCATCGAGGCCGGTGAACGCCTCGCCGCGCTCACTGGTGATCCCGCGCCTGGGTGTGGAAGCGCCCGTCGATGCCGTCGGGGTGGCCCCCGACGGCGAGGCAGAGGTCCCCGACGACGCCCGCCGAGTGGGCTGGTACCGCTTCGGTCCGGCCCCCGGCGCCGCCGAAGGGTCCTCCGTGATCGTCGGCCACGTCGACTCGCAGACCCAGGGCCTGGGTGTGCTGGCCGAGCTCAGCGACGTCGAGCAGAACGACCGTGTCGAGGTGCGTGCCGCGGACGGGGCCACTCGCGTGTACCGGATCGCTTCCCGCGAGACGGTGCCCAAGGAAGAACTCGCGGATTCCGGGGTCTTCCGAAGGGACGGCCCGCCCGTCCTCACCTTGATCACCTGCACGGGACCGTACCTGAAGGACCGAGGCGGATATCAGGACAACCTGGTGGTCACTGCCGTACCGGAATCGAGCTGACGATGTCCTGGGGTGGACCTCGGGTTCTTGCTACTAGTCTGTACGGCGTGCCGACGACGGATGAGGATATTGCCAAGGGGTTCGCTCTGGGCGATGAAGCGTGTCTGGCCGCGGCCTATCGCCGATGGGGCTCCCTCGTCTACAGCGCGGCCAGCCGCGCGCTGGGGGACTCGGAGGAGGCGAAGGACGTGGCGCAGCAGGTCTTCATCGGAGCCTGGCGCGGGAGGGCGGGGTTCCGGCCGGAGCGGGGCACGCTTCCCGGCTGGCTGATGGGTATCACGCGCTTCAAGATCGCCGACGCTCTGGATCAGCGGTCGCGCCGCCGGCGTGACCTGGAGGCGGTGTCCGCCGCCAAGGCCGAGGACACCCTGGTGGCCGAGGCCACCCCGAACGCGGTCGTCGATCAACTCCTGGTGCGGGAGTGTCTCGCCGATCTCTCCGATGCCCAGCGTCAGGTGCTGGAGATGACCTTTTTCGACGATCTGACTCAGATGCAGATCGCCGAGCGCACCGGACTTCCCCTGGGCACGGTGAAGACGCATGCACGGCGTGGACTCATCGCGCTGAAGCGCAAGATGGAGGAGGTGGACGGTGCCGCACAGTGATCTGGACGAGTTGGCGATGCTCGCCTTGGGCGACGTACCGCCGCCTTCCGTCGCGGCTCATGTACTCGACTGCACCGAGTGTGCGGCGGAGCTGGCCGACCTGCGCCGGGTGCTCGATACCGGTCGATCGACTGGTGAGCCACTGGAACTCGTGGAGCCGCCGCCGGAGGTGTGGTCGGGCATCTGCGCTGAACTGGGGTTGTCTTCCCAGGGAGCGGACTCGCCCACCCTCGATGAGGATTCCCCGGCGAACGGTTCGCGGCCGAGCTCGCGGGAAGATGTCAGTATCGTCGCGGACGGCAGGGCCGGAGGCGACGGAAGCAGACGCAGTCGGTGGCGCTCCGCTCTCGCGCTGGCGGCGGCCGCCGCGCTTCTCGGCGCCGCAGCGGGCAGCGGTCTCACTTGGTGGGCGGTGGATCGCCAGGAGCCGTCCACCGTCGCCGGAACGAGCAGGGCCCTCGACCCCTTGCTGCCGAGCGCGCTCGGCTCCGCACGGATGGGGGACGCGGCGGGGCAGCGGAAGCTTGACATCAAGGTCAAGGGTCTGCCGAAGACCACAGGCTACTTCGAGGTCTGGCTCATGGACCGCAGCCACAAGAAACTCATCTCCATGGGTGTCCTGGGTGCTGACGGCCATGCCGTCCTGCCCGTGCCGGACAACGTCGACCTGGTCGAGTACCCGATCGTCGACGTATCGGTACAGGAGTTCAACGGCAGTCCCGAGCACTCGGGCAACAGCGTGGTCCGCGGAGCCTTCGCCTCGACCTGATTCCAGGGGTCTCATCCTTGCTCCGGAGCCAGGGCGGTTCGGGCCCGCGGCCACGCCGCAGGCCCGAACCGGCCTCAGGGAGTGCTGGTGCCGTCCCCTCGTACAAGCGGGTGTCGGCGTTCCGGGCCGGACTGTTCCACCGAGTCCGTGGCCGACGCCATGGCGATACGGCGTTTGAGAGCCGCCTCCCGAGCGGCCTCGCGCGGGTGCCGCCTGCGCCAGTAGGGATTGTCGTGCGACAGCTTGCTGGAAACCCGCCCGTACATGCCGAACGTCAGAATCAGCAGCCCCATGACGAAGCTGAAAATGACGTTCGTCATACCGAAGTCGAGGAAGTTGGCCGACCTGTCCAGAACGAACAGATGATAGAAGCCGCTCAGGATGAAGAGCGCTCCGACCGTCATGTTCAACGTGGAGGCGAAGTTTCCGCCCACTGCGGCCCCGGCGAGCAGGGCCAGGCCGACGACGACGGAGACCCAACTGAGAGCGATGTTGGTCGTCATGCCCGCGATGCGGTCGCCCGACGTGTTGAAGGGGCTCAAAGCGTCCGCGAAGCCCAGGCATCCGAAGGCGAGCAGAACGCACCCGCACAAAGCGGCTCCCACCCGGTACACCTTGACCAGATGGTGATCGATGGGGAGTTCGTCACTGAGTTTCATCGCGCTCCCACCCATCGAGGTACAGCGGACGAGAAACTAGATGCGTGTTGTTGCTCCCCGACCATCACGAACACCATGCCTTTGATTTCGAACGTGAGCACCAGTACCCCTTGCCTCTGTGGCGGACGGAACTATCCGTGACTTCGCGGAGATCCATGATTCGGATGCAGGTGGAAGGTGTTGAACACGCAGAATTCGTCCGATCGGGCGGGCCGCCGTGCTTCCGGAGCCAGGCACCACGACCGCGCCGCTCACGGGGGAGCGGTGAGGGGACAATTCGTGATCTCTGATGGCGGATAGGGCGCCGAAGTCGCCTTGCGAGAGGAGAGACAGGTACTTGTGACAGACGCCGACATCGTCGTTGTCGGGGCGGGGGCCGCTGGGCTGTCGCTCGCCCACCGGCTCACGTCCCCGCCCGCCCACCTCGGTGAGGCTCCTCGAGGGAGACATCGACCGCGAAGCCGTCCTCATGGTCTGGCGATGATCCGTGTGACGTGTCGAGGACTTTCAGGTCGACGAACGAGTACGGGTGGAACCAGGCGCCGTGCCACGGATCGAGCCGGGCGGCGACGATATCCTCCGGCTCACAGGTGCCCACGGTTGTGCAGACGGCGGCGACGGAACCCATGAGCTCGGGTCGCGCCGGCAGTACGGTCCGGTCAAGGGGCGCTTCCCCGCCGGTGGCGTCCAGACGGACCCAGACCAGCACGCCGTCGTCGTACACCGGATAGGGCGTCCACCCGGCGAACGCATCGCCCTGTAGAGCCAGTCCATGCCAGTGACAGACCAGAGTCCCGCACACCACCGGGCTGTCCCGCAGCGGAGCGCCCAGGTGCGGGCAGCTACCGTGGCCCGCCTTGAGACGGCCTTCCGTGTCTCTCCGGACGACGACATCGGTTCCCGCGAGGCTCCGGCCGACGGGCGTCTGCCCTCCGATCTCCCGGCTCGCCCCGATCACGTACCAGTTCCCGCAGGGCAGCGCGTTCGCCCGCGTGAGAGCCCCCGCGATGGTCGCCGGTTTCGCCTCCCGCCAGGTGGCTGCTTGCGGTGCCACGCAACCGGCTTCCGCAGACGCAGCGGAACACGGTCGCGCAGGCTGCGGCGGCGTTCCGGCCGACTGGATCCGCCGCCGTTGTCCGGTCCCGTCATCTCGGGATCTCTCCTCATAAGGTCGCTGTACGCAGCCCGCGAGGCCGGTTCGCCCCTCGCGTCGGAACGAACCCCGAAGCGTCACGGGTGAGGCGGCAGCCGAGGCAGATCCTTCTCCTGCCGCAGTGCGGACTGCTGGTGAAGCAACGGCTCTCCCCTCGGGGCGGCCGGGGCAGTGTCGCGCAGGCCCCCCGGATGGCCGCCGCCTGCGCGTTGGGCCGTTGCCATCCGGATCGCCCCCGCCAGGGCGACGAACGCCCTGCGCCGCCGCGGCACCACCGAACGACGGTGTACGACCTGGAAGCCGTCCGCCTCGATCGCCCCCAGGATGCCGCGGTACAGCGTGAACGCCGTTCGCATGCAGGGCCGAGTGACCGGATCGAGCATGTCCAGCCCTGGTTCCGCCTGCCGGTAGACATCGTGCGTCAGTGCCACGACGTCCAGGACGGCCGCCCGGATCCGTGGGTCGTCCCGTCCGCTTCTGCGGCTCCACAGCAGAAGTTCGCGGTCCACCCCGTGGGCTGCCAGAAGGTCGGCGGGCAGGTAGACCCGTCCCCGGTCGAGATCCTCGCCGACATCCCGGAGAAAATTGGTGAGTTGGAAAGCGACACCCAGGGCCGCCGCATGCGGTGCTGCTTCCTCACTGGGCGTCACGGTCCCGAGCACCGGCAGCATCTGCAGACCGATCACCGCGGCCGAGCCGTGCATGTACCTGGCGAGATGCTCGTACGTGGGGTAGTCGGTGACGTCGAGGTCGCTCAGCATCGAGGCCATGAAGTCGACGAAGTAGCTGTGGTCGATGTCGTACCGCACGGCTGTGTGAACCAGCGCCTGAACCACCGGCTCCTCGCTCCTGCCGGTGCGCAGACCGGTGTCCAGGCGGTCCCGCAGCGTGTGCAGGGCCGTGTCCCGCTGGGCTCGCGTGGCGTTGCTGCTGAGATCGTCCACGATGTCGTCGGCCCAGCGGGCGAACCCGTACAGGGCGTGAACGGCCGGCCTGCGGGAGATCGGCAGCAGGCGAGTGGCGAGGAAGTAGGTCTTGCCGTGCCGCGCGTTGAGTCGCCGGCAGTGCGTGTACGCCGCGCGCAGTGCGGGCTCCTCGATGCCGGCAGCGTCGAGCTCTCGTCGCGTCATGAGTTCACCGCCGTGGTGGAGGCTGTCCGGCCAAAGGGGCCGCTGCGTCGCGCCGCGGACGTCCCACGTGGTGCGCCGGCACGCCCGGTGACGCGGGACGCCGCGAGTTTCCCGGAGATCAGCACGGTGGGCACCCCGACGCCGGGTGTGGTGCCGCAGCCCGCGATGACCGCGTTGTCGATTCCGCGCAGCAGGTTGCGTGGCCGGAAGGGGCCGGTCTGGGCGAAGGTGTGTGCGGCCGAGAAAGGTGTACCCGCCGCATGCCCCTGGGCCGTCCAGTCGGCCGGAGTGACGAGGCACTCTTCCTCGATCGACGCGCCGAGGCCGTCCAGGCCACGGCGTTCCAGCTCGGTGACGAGGCTGTCGCGGTAGCGCGGCGACAGGTCCTGCCACTCGCGCACCCCGGGGCCGATGTCCGTGTTGGGGCACGGAGCCAGGATGTAGTGGAGGTGTTTGCCCTCGGGAGCCAGCGAGGAGTCATGCGTCGTGGGCCGGGTGATCAGGAGCGAGGGGTCGCTCATCACGCGCCCATCGACGGTCAGCTCCCGGAACGTGGTCTTCCAGGCCGCGCCGAAGGAGATGGTGTGGTGGGCCAGCTGAGGCCAGGTCCGGTCCGTGCCGGCGTGCAGGATCACGGCGGACGGAGAATGCTGAAGTCTCACCGCTCGTCGGGGAGCTCGCTCCAGCAGCCGGTAGACGACGGGAAGATCCGGGGTGAGGACCACGGCGTCGCACGGGATGCGCTCACCTTGCGCCGTCACCACGGCGGTGATCCGGCTGCCGCTGTGTTCGAGGCGCTCGACCTCGGTACTCCAGCGGAAATCCGCTCCCGCCCGCGCAGCCGATTCGGCCATCCCGCGAGGGAGAGCGTGCATCCCGCCACGAGGGAAGTACACGCCCGCCACGGTGTCCATGTAGGCGATCACCGCATAAGCGGCCAGCGCACGTTCGGGGGCCACGCCCGCGTACAGGGCCTGGAAGGAGAAGACCCGTCGCAGGCGCTCGTCCGAGAGGAACCGACCGATCTGGGGATCCAGCCGTCCGAAGGCGCGCAGGCGTGCCAGCCGTGCCAGGTCGGGGTGCATCAACTGTAGGGGCGAGTCGAAGTTGGTATCGATGAAGCGCCGCATCTGCGCTGCGTACAAGTCGGTGAGCCAGGATCGCAGACGCCGGTATCCCGCCGCCTCACGGTCGCCCGCGAAGCGGCGGATCTCCTCTTCCATGGCGTCTGCGGAGGTGTGTACATCCAGCTGGGCTCCGTCTGCGAATTGCGCCCGGTAGGCGGGACGCAGTTCCAGCAGCTCGACCCGGTCGGCCAGACGGTCGCCGACGGCGGCGAAGGCTTCGTCGGCGATTTCGGGCATGGTCATCACGGTGGGTCCACTGTCGACGCGGAACCCGCCCATGTCGAAGCGTCCTGCGCGTCCGCCCGGTGACGCCTCGCGTTCGATGACCGTGACACGCCGTTGGGCGCCCAGAAGATGCAGGGTGGCAGAGAGACCTGCCAGACCTGCCCCGACGACGACCACATGATCAGTCGGTCCCGGTACTGATTTCACCTGATTCTCTTTCCTGGGGAGGGGGCTTTCGTTGTCTCGCAGCAGGTGCTGGAGGGCCGCTACCGGACCACGTCGCTGTCAGGGACCCGGTAGGCGAGGGGGATCCCGACGACTGACCCGATCAGAGCGGAGAGCCGCCCGTGCACAGACGCAGAAAGGGCGGCCCTCAACAGATGTTCCTGACTGTCCGACACGAGGCGATCGATCTCCCTCTCTGTCGCCCTGCGTGCTCCCGTGTGTTCCAGGGTTCGGAGCAGCTCGTCCAGCCCGGCACCGGAAAGAGAGGGATCGCCAAGTGATCGGTTCAGCACGTGCCGGGCGGAGGCGTCCCCGGCCTCTTCCGACAACGTCCGCGCCACCGCGGTCAGGTAGGTGAGTTTCCCGGCGCGAACGTCCTCTCCAGAGGGCTTTCCGGTGACCGACGAGTCGCCGAAGACGCTCAGCAGGTCGTCGTACAGCTGAAAGGCGATACCTGCGCTGCGGCCCGCGGAGCAGAGAGCGGACGTTGTCCGGCCGTCGGCTCCGGCGAGCGCCGCGCCGAGAGCCAGGGGTCGCTCTACCGTGTAGAGAGCCGTTTTCAGACAGGCGATGCGCAAAGCCCGATCCGTAGTGGATGAGCCGTCCGCTTGGGCGCGCATGTCCAGATACTGGCCTGCGACCATCTCACCGCGCATCGCACGCCACAGCCTCTGAACGTGCTCGCGGTTCGCTGATCCGGTCAGGATGTCGGCGACAAGATCGTCCGCCCAGGCCAGGGCCAGGTCGCCGGCCAGGATCGCCGCTGCCCGCCCGTGAGCGTTGTGGTCTCCCCGCATCCCGGACCGTACGTGGTTGTCGGCGAACTCGACGTGGAGCGCCGGCGACCCGCGGCGCAGCGACGACCCGTCCATCACATCGTCGTGGATGAGCGCGCAGGTCTGGATCAACTCCAAAGCGGCTCCGAGCCGGAGGGCGGACTCGGCGCCCTTCCCGATCGGGGAGCCGCCACCCGCACGCCAGCCCCACCAGGCGAATCGTGCCCGCATGCGTTTGCCGCCGCGCAGCGCGAAGAGCCGCACTCGCTCAGCGACCTCCCGCGAGAACAACGGGTCGACAGTCCGGGCGTCGCGTACGCGCTGCCCGGTGTAGACATCCAGCATGTGCTCCACGGATCTCGCCGTGTCGGTGTCATGGTCCGGCGCGTGCTCGGCTGACTGCCTGCCGGGCGACCCGGCGACTCCCGGGCCGTGGCCCTTCCTCTCCTTCTCACTTTGATCCTCGTGAGACGCGGAGCGGGATGCTTCGGCCGCCGGCGCCCGTTGGACGTGTTCGTCGTGAGTCGTATACGGCGAGGCTGGAGCCCGCACAGCACGACGGCGTGACATGCCTTCACCTCTCATCGGAATAGCACTTGCTCACCAGGGGCCGGAAGCCCGATGCGGCGTCGATCGGAATGGGAAGAGCCCTGATGGAGTCCTCGCGCTGTCTGTGTAGACCCCAGAAACGATGAGGAACCCAGAAACGATCTTCCTCGGGGCCATGCACCGCTGCCAGTTGGGCGAGGGGGGCACGCCGCCCGGGGAGGCTCGCTTCGCCGTACGCACTTGCCGCCTCGGCGCCGTCCCGGCTGGAGTCGGCGCAGCCGTTCGCGGACACGTGTCCGACCATCCGGGGGACCGCGAAGTCTCCTCGCAGAGGGCGTATGTTGTTCGACTCGCTAAATTCTTAATCGTTGAAACAATGACATGGAGATCGAGGACGAGGGGGCTGGGGAGGGCACCTGGCGCCGGGTCCGGAATCTCGGGGGTGCATCCAAGGAGACCTCCACGGCTGAACACCGCGTGTCGTAGTCCACTGAGCAAGGAGTGATCGTGTCCGTTTCGTCTTTGATCCGGCGCGCCGCGGTTGTTGCTGTCAGCTCCGTTCTGACGCTCGCCGGCGCCGCCGGCGCCAGCGACGTATATGTACGATTTTGATCCTCAGGCCTCTCGGTGTCAAGTGGGGTACGCGATGACGCAGGAACACGACGACGGCGCCGGTGGGCCGGCCCGCCGAGCCGGGGACAAAGGGCGGTACGGGCGCCTCAGTAGGGAGCGAGTACTCCTCGCTGCCTTGGAAGTTGTGGACCGTGACGGCCTGGCGGGCCTCAGCATGCGCAAACTCGGTGCGGAACTCGGCGTCGAGGCCATGGCGCTGTACAGGTACGCCCCCAGCAAGGACGCACTGCTGGACGGCCTGGTCGAGGAGTTCTGTCTGCAAGTTGACCTGGAACTCGGGCGGGACCTGGACGACCTTGACGGCGCGGCCGAGTCGAAGCGCCGGCCGACGGAACCTCCCGGCTGGCAGCCCGGCCTCCACCGCATCGCGCGCGCCACCTACGGGGTCGCCCTGCGCCACCCGCATGTGGTGCCGCTCCTGGCCACACGCCTGCTGGCCACCCCGCTGGCTCGCAGGCCCCTCCCTGTTCTGCGGAGCGACGAACGCGTCCTGGCCCTGCTGCATGCGTACGGATTCCCCGAGCCGGAAGCCATCCGTATCCACAGAAGGTTCACGGCATGGCTGCTCGGATTCATCCTTGTCGAACTGCGGGCCATGGACGACGATCCCGAAGAGCCTGACCCGGCCTTTCGGGTGGGTCTCCACCGGATTCCCGTCGGTGAACTGCCTCGGCTGCGGGCGACAGCTCTCGGTCTCGTCGACCGGGGCGGGCCGGACGAGCTGGCTGCCGGCCTGGACGCCCTGCTGGGCGGAGAGTCCGACTGACTCAACGTCACCATCACCGAAATCGTCGCGGATCCCACCACATGTCCATGATCAACGATCAAGTCCTCGCCGTCTCACCGCCGACCATGCACGAGCTCGTTGGGCCGGCCTCTCCTCGGATAACGTGCCGATTGTCTTGAGCAGGTGTTGTCGTACCGAACCTGAGACCGGTGTCTTCGCTGGTCAGGCGTGGGTTCGGTGTTCCCGTGGGAGGGGTGGCCTGTCGTGTCATCGTTCCTGGGGAGGCTGTGGATGCCGTCGGTCGTGTGGTTGTTCGAGCAGCGGGAGCTGGGTGCTCGCCGTCGTGTGGACGAGCTGCGGGAGGAGGCCGACCGCGTCCAGGCCGAGCCGGCCGTGGCCGAGCGGGAAGGGAAGGAGCGGGCCATCGCCCGCTCACGGGTCGGCGAGGTTCTGGGTCCGGTGGATGAGACCGCAGATCACGCCCGGACCGAACGGGTGATGCCGGCGCAGGGGCCGGCAGAGGAGGCATCGTCGGTGTCGACGGCAGCGAAGCCGAAGGCGCAGGTGCCGGTGTGGCGCGAGGGGCTGGTGTGGGAGAGGGAGAACTGTGCGGCGAAGGCGGCGGGGAGGTCCGCGTCGTTCGCGGAGCGTCGGATGACCCCGCCGCCGGGGGTGAGCACGGCGGAGGAGGCGGCGCCGATCGCAGCCCAGGCCGCCAGTGCCGCGGCCCAGGTCCCGGTGCTCGGTGTCCGGGCGGTCAGTACGGCGACGGCGGCCAGGATCAGGGAAAGGGCGAAGGCGGCCAGGAGCATGACGGTCCGGTCGTTGAAGCGGCGCAGCAGGCGGGGCAGGGCCAGTGCGGTGAGGATGGAGCCCGCGCCGTAGGCGGCCAGGGCGAGGGAGACGGCGCCGGCGGGGCGGTCGAAGTGGTCGCGGACGATCACGACGGTGTTGACGAAGACGATCGCTCCCGCGGTGGCGACCGCGAGGTCGAGGGCGAGGAGGGCCCGCAGGCCGGGAGTGATCCAGAACAGGCGGGTCCCGAAGGCCGCCTTGGCGTAGGTGCCGCCGATGCGATCCGCGCCGTCGGCCGACCGACTGTGAGCGGCTCCGAGGTGTGATTGTCGCGTTTGCTCGCTGAGTTCGGAGGTGCCCGCGCTCCTCCGGACCAGGCGTGCGCGAGTGGAGATGATCCTGCACGGCACGCCCCACATGCGATCGAGCGTTTCTGAGGTCTGTGCCGTGGCCTCTCGGACATGGCCACTGCGAGGGAATCGGTGTTGCAGAGTGACGTATGTCGTTGAGTCGGCGGCTCGGGCGGGGGTGGCGTGGTCAACGGTTCGGTGGGCGGGCGGCTGAGGCTTGGTGGGTGTCCGCGCCGGAGCTGACGTGGCGGTGTACTTCTTGTGGGCCGTGCCAGTCCAGGCACACCACGGTGGCGTCGTCTTCGAGGCGGCCGCCTGCGGCGTCGCGTACGGCGGAGGTCAGCATCAGGGTGGTCTCGCGTGGGTGCAGGCTGCGGGTCTGCCGTAGCAGGGCAGCTACGTCGATCTTCTCTCCGTGGCGTTCGAGCATGCCGTCCGTCAGCATGAGGAGCCGGTCTCCCGGGCGCAGGTCCAGGGTTTGGACGCGGTAGGGGCGGGGCGAGACGACGGCCAGCCCGAAAGGCTGGTCGACCTGGCAGGGGATGGTTTCCACCATGCCTGCACGCATGCGCATGGGCCAGGGATGGCCGGCGTTGACGAGCTCGGCCTTTCCGGTGTGGAGGTTGATGCGCAGCAGTTGTCCGGTGGCGTGGCCCTGTCCGTGGCTGGTCAGGGCCTGGTCGCCCTGGCGGGCCTGTTCGGCGAGGGGGGCTCCGGCGCGGCGGGCTCTGCGCAGGGCGCCCACCAGGACGGTGGCCGCCAGGGCTGCGCCGAGGTCATGGCCCATGGGGTCGGTCACCGACAGGTGCAGGGTGTCGCGGTCCAGTGCGTAGTCGAACGTGTCGCCGCTGAGGTCCTCGGAGGGCTCCAGGCTCCCGCTCAGGGTGAACTGCGCGGCCTCGCAGGACAGGGCCTGTGGAAGCAGCTGATACTGGATCTCCGCTGCCAGGGTCGGGGGTCTGGAGCGTTTGCCCCAGGTGTAGAAGTCGGTGAAGCGCCCGTTGGCGATCACGACGTAGGCCAGCGCGTGAGCGGCTTCCCCGACAGCGAGCACAACCTCTTCCTCGTCGCTCCTGCCGGCCGGCAGGAGCAGTTCGAGCAGACCGATCGCGTCCCCCCGGTTGGTCACGGGAACTATTACCCGCTGTTCTTGTCCGGCGGGCTCGTGATGCGGCCGCTGGGTGCGGATCACCTGCTCGTAGACGCTCCCCCCGAACAGAGGGATCCGCTCCGTTTCGTCGTCACTGCCCGCGGCAGTCGTGGTGGAGAGCCGCGCGAGCGCTCTACCGGTCAGATCCACAATCAGGAACGAGACCTTCGTAGCCGCGAACCGCCTGCGCAGATCTTCTGCGACCACGGCCACGGCCTCAACCGGAGCCGCCGTCTCCGCCGCCGTCAGCAGTCGGGACAGGTCGCTCGAGCCACGGCTCATGGCAGCGGTTCCCTTCTCTGGATGTTTGGGCCCGTTGCGCCCCGCCGCCCAGTCGCCCCCCTCGTACCTGCCTTGCGCTCCACGGTGGTCGACAGCGAGCAGCCCGGCACGGGCCCGCCCGCTCTCGGCCCATTGCGTGACAGTCCTGCATCCACCTGTTCAGTCTGAACCTCAATCGGCCCTTTGTCCGGATGAGGGACCGGGTCGGCCGGAGGCATGGCGCCATCGGGTGAGGAAGGCGCCGACCGCCACCTCGATGGGGTCGGGGCGGACGATGTCACCGAACTCGGTGGCGCTTCTTCCGCACCACCCCGAGCAGGGCGGTGTCCACGGGTGATGTTCGTCGCCGACACCCTGCAGTCGGACGCGCATGGTCCGCCCTGGATGCTGCGGAATCGCATTCTCAGTCCGCGTCGCAATACGGATAGTCCGGGTTGCTGCCTCAACGGAGGTTGGTGGATACGAACCGGGTCAATCCAGACCACCGGGTTCGTCTGAGCTTCCTCGGCTGAACAAGATCGTTCAGCTGGGGCGTGCCGCCGATTCTCCGTATAACGCGCGCTCGAACGGAGAAGACCTGCGCGGTACGGACCTCAACGCGATCGAACGACCCTACGACGGATGTGGCAAGTGCCCTGCTCGGAGTGCGGCGACTGTCGCGCGTGAAGCTGGCGACGTCTTCGCCTGAGCGCCGGCGCGAGAACGTGCTCACGGCTTCCGCCGTCGGGGGCCCACATCATCGGCTGGGCGGACGACTGGGAGGTCTTCGCCGGCCGGCCTGTACGACGCCCCGGGCGACGCCGTGTGGCTTCTTCCGGGACGGTGTGCCGAGCCGGGACGCGAGCTCGCCGCTCTCGAAGGCTGAGTCATGGCGGGCGACTGGCATGGTCCGGCGGCCGACTGGCGAGACCGGTAGCCGACCGCTGGTTCCGTGCTGCGGATGTACAGGCGCAAAGGGAGATCCTGATCGACTTCGGCGTACGGGTGATGCTCTTCCCGGCCTGCGCTCCCCTTCGCCGGGTGCCCGGTTTCCTTCACGGCCCCGAGCAGGACTGAGCTGGGGATGGCACCCGGCCGGCATCGACCGGTCGAGAGCGGCGGCGATGCTGCGCGCCCGCTCTCCCACGCCCCGCGGTTGGAGGAGGCCGCGGCCCGGGTGCGGGAGGCATGGCAGACCTCTTCGACGAGGCGTGATTACCGATAGAGCTACCGATGCCGAAAGGAATCGGGCATCTGCGCCAGGGGTGACGACCCCCCGTTCGGCCGGTCGGGAACCTTCCGTCCCGCCAGACTCTCAGGAGGGAACGCTCCGGTGGAGCGTGCGGATGGGCGATACGGGGCGGGCGTGACCGAGCGGGGTAAGACCGACCGTGCCGCCCCGGACGGGACGGGGCTGGGCATGACCGATCACGGTGTCCATCGCGCATACACGGCAACGCGAGACGGGCCGGGTGGGCGACGGTCCGGCAACGACCAACGCCGGGACAAGGGGCCGGTGCGTGCGGTGCCGCGGCACGTGGCCTGCGTGATGGACGGCAACGGCCGCTGGGCCCAGCGGCGTTCGCTTCCACGGACGGCGGGCCATCGGGCTGCCGAAACCACCGTCATCGACATCATCGAGGCGGCCCGGGCGGCCGGAGTCGAGTGGCTCAGCCTGTACGCCTTCTCCACCGAAAACTGGAACCGCCCCGGCACCGAGGTCGACTACCTGATGCGCCTGGTCCGCCGGGTTGTGCGCAAGCATGCACCCCTGCTGCTCGCTCGCGGCATCCGCTGCCGCTTCCTCGGAGCCGCCGACCCACGCATCCCCCGGGAGCTGGCCCAGGACTTCGACGACCTGGCGACGCTGACCGCCGACAACCGGGGAATGACGCTCACCGTCGCCTTCGACCACGGCGGGCGCCGGGACATCGTCGAAGCCGCCAGATCGCTGATCCGTAACGGGACACAAGCCGACGACGTGACCGAGCGGCTTTTCGCGGATCACCTGCCGTTCCCCGACACCCCCGACGTCGACCTCGTCATCCGCACCTCCGGCGAGCAGCGCATCTCCAACTTCATGCTCTGGCAGGTCGCCTACGCCGAGTGGGTCTTTCCCGACGTGCTCTGGCCGGACTTCCGGGCCCCTGACTTCCTCACCTGCCTGCACACCTACCGGCGCCGTGACCGCCGCTTCGGCGGCGTCCCGCCCCAGACGAACGGAGACCTGTCATGAGGACCGGGACCACCGGAACGGCCGACGAGACACCCCTGCTCGACACGCAACCGCCGTTCCGTGCCTTCTTCGACGACCCGCGCTGGGCGCTGGCCATCATCCGCGCCACCGTGCTGGAGGCCGCCCACCCGCAGATCGGAGCCGCTCTCGCCGACAACTCCACCTTCGTCGCCCACCCCTGGCGCCGACTGCGCAACACCTTCCTCAGCATGCGGCGCATGTTCGACGCCGACCCAGCGGTACGTGACCGGGAGGCCGCCCGGCTCAACAGGCTGCACGCCCGCATGAGCGGCTCCGACGCCCGCGGCCGCGCCTACGACGCCATGGACCGCGCGACCCGCGCCTGGGTGGTTGCCACCCTCTTCGAGAGCGCCGTCACCATGTGCCGGCTCAGCGGCCAGCCGCTCGACCAGGCCACGATGGAGCGGCTGTACGGCGAGTACCGTGCGTTCCTCGCCGCACTCGACGGCGACGCTGGGGAACTACCCGAGGACCTCAACGACTTCTGGCGCTACTTCGACAAAGTCGTCGAGGACGAGCTGGAGAACACCGAGGCCGCCCGCCTCATCCTCTACCGGCTCTTCGACCACCTGCCCGCCCCGGCACTGCTGGACGGCATGCCGGCCCTGTGGGCGGCCGGCCGCGCTGTCGTCGGTCCCCTCCTCGGCGCGATCACCGTCGCCTCGCTCCCCGAGCCCTACCGGCGCAAGGCCGGCCTGGCCGAAATGCCAGGCACCCCGACCCTCATGCAGGGCGCCTACCTCGCCGCCGGGCTGACCCGGTTCCTGCCCGAGGGCTGGATCAATGCCGAAACCATCATCGAGACCCTTTCCCTCTCGCCCGACAGCGACGACCCCCGTGCCCGAACCGTGACCGCGCTGCGCGCTCGCATGAAACAAGCCTCAGCCCTGCTCCGCCTCCTCACGCCACTGAGCGGCGACGCAGGCCCCGGCCCGGCCCCCGCTGCCTCGAAGACCACGGGAGGAGGCCGACGCTCGGCGGAGGAGTTCTTCCGCACGGTGCTGGACCAGACCGGCGACGGATGCCTCGACTGGCCCGACCTCGCCGCCATGGCACGCGAACTGGCCACCCGCCTCGACCTTGACGAACCCGAGGAGACAAGGCTCTACGACGCCTTCGCCGCCTGGTGGCGCGAGCTCCAGGCCGCCCTCGACACGGACGGTGACGGCCGTGTCAGCGCAGACGAGTACGCCGCAGCCATCCCCTTCCTCGCCGGGCCCGCGCTCATCCGCGTTGCCGAGGTGCTCTTCGACGCGACCGACAAGGACGGCAGCGGCACAATCGACGCAGACGAATACCGGGCGCTTTTCCGTACCGCCTTCCACCGCGACCTCACTGTCACCGGCAGCACCTACGGCCGCAGCGCCTTCGTGGGCGACTTCCTCGCCTTCATGGCGGGCCAACGCAGGAACACCGCGTACGACGCCCTGCTGGCCGACGCCTGACGAACTCGTGCAGGTTGGCGGCCACGGCTGCACGCTCTCCTGCGGGACGGTGGTGTGCGCGATTGTTGCGGTGAGGCCTCGGCCAAGAGGTCGTCTCAACTGGCTTGAAAACTAGGCTGACCGTCATGATGGCGATGGTGGAGCGGTTGGTGCCGGACACATTGTGGGGGTTGTTCCAGCGGGTGGTTCCGGCGCCACCGGTGCGACCGCAAGGTGGAGGGCGACGCTGTTGCGGGGACCGACAGGTCTTGGCTGCCATCGTGCTCGTGGCCAAGACTGGGTGTACGTGACGGCAACTGCCGCCGGGCTTCGGGCCGTCCGGGTCGACCGCGCACCGACGCTTCACCGAGTGGAGCAGGGCTCGAGTGTGGGGCAAGCTGCACCGCCCGGTCCTGGACGAGCCCGGCGCACGGGGCGGACTGGACTGGTGGCGGTGCGCGATCGACTCGGTGAACATGAGAGCCCTCAAAGGGGGACCTGACGGGTCCGAATCCCGTAGATCGCGGGAAAAAGGGGATTAAAGATCCACTTGATCACCGAGCGGACCGTTCTGCCCATCTCCATCGGTATCTCGGCTGCGAACACCCACGACAGCCAAGCGCTGGAGTCCCTGGTGCGGGGCATCCCGCCCATCCGCTCCCGTCGTGGGCCCCGCCGCCGTCGACCGGCCAAGCTGCACGGCGACAAGGGCTACGACTTTGACCGGCTACGCGCATGGCTCCGCTCCCGCAACATCACACCGCGCATCGCGCGCCGGGGCCTCGAGTCCTCCCAGCGCCTCGGTCGACACCGTTGGACCGTGGAACGCACCGTGGCATGGCTGTCCTGGTGTTGCCGCCTGCACCGTCGCTACGAGCGCAAGGCCGACCATTTCCTGGCATTCGTCGGCATCGCCGCAGCTCTCATCTGTCATCGCAGGCTGACAGCCTGATCAGCGTGATCTCCGAGCTGGGATGATCCGGCTGTAGAAAACGACACAGCAGCGAGGAGCGTCATGACCGACTACCTGCCCGCAGTCATGGCGATGCTCGGCCAGGCCCAAAACCACTACGCGGACCCCGCCGCCTGGGACCGCCTCCACGCAGAACTCGGCGTCCGGTTGCCGACCGACTACCAGACCCTCGTGGACGCGTACGCTCCCATCCAGCTCAACGGCCACCTATACCTGAGTCACCCCGCGACCGAACGCTGGAATCTGGGCGACCGGATACGTGACACGGCCCGCGCTTGGTCCGCAGTCTCCTGGGACGACCTGGACCCCGACGAGGACCCTCGCTTGTTGTTCGGACTCACAGAGTTGAGCTTCGGTACGCGCAAAGGACTGTGGCCCATCGCCGGCACCGACCGCGGTGAGACCCTGTTCCTCGTAGCCGTGGACGACCCAGCCCCCTGGATCCTGGTCGAAGACGGCGAGGGCGGTTGGGCAAGATACGACATGAGCTTCGCCGAATGGCTCTACCGCTATCTCATCGGCGAGGACATGGCCGGCCCCAACACCTCAGCCTTCTCTCCCGGCCCGGTACAGCTGCGCCGGCTTCCGATGGCCGACGGCGAACGGCCAGAACCGTGGACCGGGCCGTACCGCGGCATGTAGCCCTGCCTGCCACAGCAGTCACACACCCGTTGCCATAGATCCAAACGAGACGATCTCTAAGGGTGGACAGATGCGGCCGGTGCAGGTCAGGGAGTGTCAGACGTGGCGCACCCCTCGGGGCGATGGGCCGAGCTGCCCCCGGGAACTCCTGATCCCTGTCCTGAAGCATGGGAGACCGAGATGATGGGGGCCGCTCGAACGCTGGGAGCCATGCCCAGCTGTACCTGGCGTCGCCCGCGCTCTACGACCTCACCCACACCCTGCGGGTACTGCGGCGCGGCTGCGGAGATCCGGCCTGCTTGCCAGGAGCCGGACGGACATGGTGACGTACGTCCCGCACCCCCAACGGCCCGGTCACCCTCCAGATCGGCGACCACCCCAACGCCGTCGCCGGACGCCCGATCACCGGTACGGCGCGGGGCTCGGGCGCCGACCGAGCCCCGGAGCAGTTTCCGGCCCCGCTCGGTGCCGACGATGAGCCGGCCGTGTTCCGGCCTCGTCACCGAGTGATGGCCGCCGCGCGCCGTACGCACGGCGGCCACGGATGGCCGGTACGGGGCTGGTGACGGAGTCCCTCGTGCCGAGTGTGCTGGAGCAGCGGATCACCACCGGCACCGCCCACTGCACCGGGGGGCGCCTGCTGAACCGGTACGGGGAGAAGCCGTTCGGCAGGGTGCGGGTCAGACGGTGCCGCGCCAGCCGCCCGTCTCGGCGCCGCGGGACTCGATGAACTGCTTGAAGCGCTTCAGGTCACCGGTGGCCTGGCGCTTGACGAAGCCGAGCTTGTCACCGACCGTCTCGGCCAGGCCCTCGGGGTCGTGGTCGAGCTGCAGCATGACCTTGGTGGTGGTGTCGTCGATGTAGTGGAACGTTACGACACCGGCCTGCTTGGCCTCACCGCCGACGCTGGTCCAGGCGACCCGTTCGTCGGGAATCTGCTCGGTGATCTCCGCGTCGAACTCCCGCTCGACACCGGCGATCTTCGTCTTCCAGTGCGTCAGGGTCTGCGTACGCTGCTCGATCCGCTCCACCCCCTCCATGAACTGCGGGAAGCTCTCGAACTGCGTCCACTGGTTGTACGCGGCACTGACCGGGACGCTGACCTCGATGGATTCTTCAACCTGCGACACGATGCACTCCTTCGTGGGGGATGTCCCCCTGGGGTGCCCCCGGGGGATGTCTCCCTGGGGTGCCCGCGATCACGCCCGGCACACCCGGAACCCGCCCACTGGCGGCGCGAACAGACCGAACTCCTTCAGAACGCCCCCTCCACCGACCAGCCCGTCACCGGCGGCGATGGCTGGCAGCGAGACCGACGGCGTCCCCTCCGCGGTCACCACCGCACTCAGTGAGGTCTCCACCACTCACGCGAGCCTGCTGCCCAGCGCCCTCCTCGGCGCGCCCGGAAGCGGCCCCGCCCCCGTCGGGGCAGTCGCGCGACCTGACCGGCATCGACGCGGCTGGGAACCTCGCCAGGGTCTGTGGGAGCTCACCGGGCTTGACAGCGACCTGGAGGAGCTGACCGTCAGCCGCACCGACAGCCTGAGCAGCCCCGGCGACCTGGGCGAGGCACCGGACCCGCGTGTACTGGACCTCCGCGACCTTCCCGCGCTCGCCGATCTCGGCCTCCTGAGCGGTCTGACCGCGCTCACCACGGTCGGCATCAGGGCGTGCCCCGTGCTCACGGATCTCAGCGCGCTTGCCCGCACGCCGCTCACCGGACTGTCGCTTCACCACACGACGGCACTGGACTCGCTCCGTGTGCTGGAGGAATGCCGCGACCTGCGCGTTCTGAGCGTGCGGGCCGCCGAGATGCTCGCGTTACCCGCTGCCTGAAGTCCGGTCGAGGCCGGGAGAAGTCCAGCGCAAGCTGTCCGTCGTCGGCGATGCGCGCGAGGCCTCTCTCCGGCGGTGCCTTTGGTTCCCGAAGGCGCGCTCTCGTCCAGGGTCTGGGCGCGCCTTGCTGTGCCTTTGCTCATTCGAGCAGGAGGCCCACCGGCTGGACGCAGCGGTGTCCACGTGCTGACGTCGGTGGGTCAATATCTATGGCCACGGCGTCAGGATTTAATGCGCGGCGCCAGGAGCGTTACTGCAGCGAAAGGATCAGCGGAATCATTCAGCGTACCCAGATCGCTGCAGCGTGCTACTGTCGGTCTCGGTTGCAGTTGTGGTTCCCAGGGCTACTAGCTTCTGTGTGGGTATTTTCGGCCAGCAGACGCTTCATTTTTTCCGGGTTTCTCCGGTCGGGGCATCATCGCGGCGACGCAGGATCCGTACTCGCGGGTCTCGGCGTACCTGCCCCCTGAAGGAGATGTCACATGGTGTCAGGAAATGTGAAGTGGGTCAGTGCGGCCAAGGGTTTTGGCTTCATCGAGCAGGACGGCGGCGCTGATGTTTCCGCCCACTCCTCGAACATCGCCGCCGATGGCTCCCGTGAACTGATGGAAAGCCAGAAGGTCACCTTCGACATCGCGCCCAGCCCGAAGGGGCCGACGGCCGAAAATATCGTTCCCGCCTGACACTGCATAATCTTTGCCTCCGGGTTTGCTGCCCCGTCTCTGGATTCCCGCTCGGCGGTGACAGAGATTCTCGATCCGTAGCGTCACTTGTCTCGTGGCCTGCCTCCCCATGCGGGATCAGCCGCACGTCCTATTTGATTCCTCGTTCTGCTCGGCCCGTTCTCGTGATTCCCTGCGCTGTTCTTTCGCTGCTGGAATTCCTTGATGCGTGTCGTCTCAAGGAAGGTTCTGAATGAACCCCACGCGTACGAACAATCGCTCTACCCGCGCACGTAGCCGTACCGCCGACTCCATTCGTGGCGGCAGCCGCGTCTATTCGACCACTGCGACCGGTTCGGCCGCTCCGGCTCGTTCCGGAGGTCCGAGCCGCTCGGGTGGCCGGGGACGGCGGCCCGTCGCGGTCCATGGCGAGTTCGCCCTGCCGGTCACGGTCACTCCCGCACTGCCTGCTGCCGAGGCTTTCGCCGACCTCGACATGCCGAAGCAGTTGTTGGCGGCGCTGACCGTGCAGGGGGTGAGCGTTCCGTTCCCGATCCAGGGGGCGACCCTCCCCAACACTCTCGCGGGCCGCGACGTCTTGGGACGCGGGCGCACCGGCTCCGGCAAGACCCTTGCCTTCGGACTGGCCCTGCTGGCCCGTACCGCCGGTCAGCGTGCCGAGCCCCGGCAGCCGCTGGCCCTGGTTCTCGTGCCGACGCGTGAGCTGGCCCAGCAGGTGACCGACGCCCTGGCCCCTTATGCCCGTTCGGTCAAGCTGCGCCTGGCTACCGTTGTCGGCGGTATGTCGATCGGGAGGCAGGCCCAGGCGCTGCGCGGTGGTGCCGAGGTCGTCGTGGCGACGCCGGGCCGGCTCAAGGACCTCATCGACCGCGGTGACTGCCGACTTGACCAGGTCGCGATCAGCGTCCTGGACGAGGCGGACCAGATGGCCGACATGGGCTTCATGCCCCAGGTCACCGAGCTTCTGGACCAGGTCCGCCCCGAGGGCCAGCGGATGCTGTTCTCCGCCACCCTGGACCGCAACGTCGACCGCTTGGTCCGCCGCTACCTCACCGACCCGGTCGTCCACTCCGTCGACCCCTCCGCCGGTGCGGTCACCACGATGGAGCACCACGTGCTCCACGTGCACGGCACCGACAAGCACCGTACGACCACCGAGATCGCTGCGCGCGACGGCCGGGTCATCATGTTCCTGGACACCAAGCGGGCTGTGGACAAGCTCACCGACCACCTGCTGGCCAGCGGGGTGCGGGCCGCGGCTCTGCACGGCGGGAAGGCGCAGTCGCAGCGCACCCGGACCCTGACCCAGTTCAAGACCGGGCACGTCACCGTACTCGTGGCCACGAACGTCGCCGCCCGCGGCATCCACGTCGACAACCTCGACCTCGTCGTCAACGTCGACCCGCCGACCGACCACAAGGACTACCTCCACCGCGGCGGCCGAACCGCCCGGGCAGGGGAGTCCGGCAGCGTCGTCACCCTGGTCACCCCCAACCAGCGCCGCGACATGACCCGCCTCATGACCGCCGCCGGCATCGTGCCCCAGACCACCCAGGTCCGCTCCGGCGAAGAGGCACTCGGCCGCATCACCGGCGCCCAGACCCCCTCCGGCATTCCCGTGACGATCACCGCGCCGGTGGCCGCGCGGCCTCAGCGCAGCACGTCCTCACGCGGCCGGCGTCGCCCTGCCCCCGCAACCCGGCGCGCGAGCGCACATCAGGCCGCCGTCAACGCGGCGGCCTGAGAACTCCGTGATCCGGAAGCTGACCCACTTGTGCAGGAGGCACCTATTGACGCTCGTTCAGATGCAGCCCCGCTCAACCAAGGCCACAGCCGTAGGCAGGACGGTGGCCGAGGTCATGGACACCGCCGGCCTCCAGGTGTACGACGACATGACCGTTGAGGTGGCCCTGTCCGTCATGGCCAGTGCCCGTACCGGACATCTGCTGGTCTGCGACGACAGCAGTCTGTGCATCGGACTCATCACGCACGCCCGGCTCACAGCATTCCGCGAGAGTCCGGCGTACTCGGACAGGGTCCGGCTGCGGGACATCTTCCGCGACCGAGGACCCTTCACATCACCGTGGGCCACCATGGCCGAAGCCGGGCACATGATGCGCCACAGTGACGTCGACGCCCTGCCTGTGATCGACGAACACGGCAGTGCCCTGGGCGTGTTCGCTCTGGCCCGCTGAGCTGTCCCAGCGCAGCGGAACCACTCCATCGTCGTTTCTCCCCTTGTGAGGCAGCATGCGCTTCGTCATCGCCCGCTTCCCGTTCGACCTGACCAGGAGCGGCGTCCTGGAATCGATGAAGGGCATCAAGCCCGAGCACGCCGCCGGCGAATCGGTGATCATCGGCCGACGCACCTACCCCGTCAAGCAGGTCGGACAGGTCATCACACGTCAGGACCGCCGCGACTTCAGTGCCGGCGAGGTTCTACGGGCCATGACCCAGCTCGGCTTTACCTGCCGCAGCCTGGTCCCTGCCCCTGTCCCCACACGGGTTCCCACGTCGGTGGAGCAGGCATCCGCGATGCTCGGCGCACCTCTGCCTGCCTGACGAGCAGGCAGACGAGTGCTGTCGGCCAGAACATGGATGGGGGTCCGGCCGGAGTGTTCCGGCCGGACCCCCACCGCGTACGGAGATCCCCGGCGGGGCAGCGGTTCAGTGGTCGGAGTAGCTGAATTCGCCCATGGCCCAGGCCGAAAACGCATCGTGCTTCGGCGTGAGGCCGATCATATGCGCCGGCCAGACCCTGCTGCTCTCCTGTGGGGTGAGGCTTCGACGACGGCGCTGAGGCCTCGTCGAGGACGGGAAACTGCCGGCAGCGGCAGGGCAGTCAGGCCCTCTTCCCCTGCGACCGCCTGTTCAGAGGAGAGACGAGTCGGCTTGTCTCCGCGTCGATTCGGCCTGCACACGCGCACCTGGCGCACAGCACCGTACGAGCCGGGCGGCCAGGTCGCCGTAGGGCTCGGGACGAGCAAGATGCCCGGCACCCGCCCCCGTCTTGCCCAACCACCACCACACCTGGCGTGGTAGTCAACCTGTGTGGCGGGGCCGGCCTGCACAGGACACGGTCCGAGCACATCCGGGCCAGCACCTGCACCGGCAGGTCCCGCAGGAGGTAGGCCAGGCACGGTGCGTCGTATCCGGCGTCCGCGATGACCAGGACGTCCGGGCCACCTGCCTGCCACTGGGCTGTGGTGGTCAGCTGCTCGATCAGGCCGCGCAGCTGTCGGGCAATAACGGCGGCGGTGTCGCCCCCCGGGGCGAGGCGTGACGCGTCCAGCGGGGCGTCCACGAGCTGCGCCCCGGCTCCAGCGCGCGGACGGTCGAGTACGGCCGTCCGGGAATAGGAACGTGCTGGTCCATTGCCCCGGCCGTAGGTGTGACACAGGATCCGCTCCGGTGAGGTGTGGGCGTCGGGCCGCAGTCGGCAGGTGTCGACGGCCAGGACCGGCCGGTCGTCGGACGCCCGGGGCGGCGGCACCGATGACAGGGCCCGGTCCATCCGCGGCGATACAGCCCTGGGCGAGGGCGGCGTAGAGCCCTCCGTGACCGCGGTGGTGTCCGCCCACCAGCGGTAGCTCGGCCGGCGACCTCACCGGCCCGTCACCACACAAGTCCGCTTCGGCCAGCTCGAACAACGCATCCGAACGAGCGGTGAGACACGAGTGCAACTCACCCCGGGAGCGTGACCTTCCGCCAGCGGCTCTCGTCGGGCGTCGCGATGCAGCGGACTCATCCTCACGGCGTTCGTGCTGGACGCGTGTGTTCCTTGGTCGGAGCACATGTTCGGACGAAGGCCGCTTCCGTGTACGGCGGATACCGAACCGAGTGATCGAGTACGACGCAGCGTTCGACGACGTACGTTGAAGATCAAGTCAGGTGCCGATCAGCTCACGCACGGTGGCCATGTCGCCGAAGGGAAGCAGCTCGCCCCGGATGCTCTGGTGAGGTTCGCTGCCCTTGCCCGCGATGAGCACGATGTCGTCCGGCCCCGCCTCCGCCAGCGCGGCGGCGATGGCCGAGCGGCGGTCGGTCAGCCGCTCGAACGGCGTCCCGGTCGACATGATGCCCTTCGCGATCTGGTCGAGGATGCCCTCGGGGTCTTCGTATCGGGGGTTGTCGGAGGTGAGAACGCACAGGTCGGAGTGGGTGCCCGCGATCGCGCCCATCTCGGCGCGCTTGGTGGTGTCGCGGTCGCCGCCACAGCCGAACACGGTGATGACCCGGCCCCGGGCGAAGCCCCGGATGGTGGTGAGGACCTTGTCGAGGGAGTCCGGCGAGTGGGCGTAGTCCACGATCACCGAGGTATCCCCGGGGATCTGGAGGCGCTCGAAGCGGCCAGGGATCTGCGGCATCCGCTCCAGCGCGTCCACCAGCCCGGCCAGACCGTGGCCCAAGAGGTGGCACGCGGCCACCGTGGCCAGCGCGTTGGAGACGGAGAACCGGCCCGGCGACGGGATGGCCGCCGGATACTTGCGACCGTCGTGGTGCAGGGTGAACCGGGAGCCCGAGGCGTCCACGGTGAGGTCGCTCGCGCGGTAGTCCGCGTCGCCGTCCAGCGCGTACGTGGTCACCGCGCCGGGCATCAGCTTCCGGATCCCGGCACCCACCGGGTCGTCGGCGTTGACCACGGCGCGTCGGCACAGGCCCTGGAAGAGGCGGAGTTTGGCGTCCCGGTAGTTCTCCATGGTGCCGTGGTCGTCGAGGTGGTCCTGGGTCAGGTTGGTGAAGACGCCGACGTCGATGAACGTCCGGTCCAGGCGGTGCGTCAGCAGCCCCATCGACGTGGCCTCCAGGACGACGCTTCCGCACCCCCGGTCGCGCATGTGGCCCAACAGGTACTGGAGATCGGGCGATTCCGGAGTACTGAGCACCGATGGCGGCATCGGGATGACCTCGTCCCCGATCCGGCTGCCCGCGGTGCCGATCACTCCGACCCGGGCCTGCTCGGCGAGCCGCAGCACCGACTCGGTCATGTACGAGACGGATGTCTTTCCGTTGGTCCCGGTGATGGCGATCAGGTCCATCGCCCGGCCCGGTTCGCCGAAGTAGCGCGATGCCACCATGGCGGTGGCCTTGCGGACATCAGGGACGCGTACGGCGCACACGTCGCCCATTGCCGCGGGCAGGGGAGGCGCCTGGTCGTCGACGAGTACGGCGACCGCGCCGCGTGCGACGGCCGGGGCGACGGCGTGCGGGCCGCCGGCGGCATGGCCGGGCACAGCGGCGAAGACGGAGCCGGGGGTGACCCGGTCCGCGTCGATCGTTACGCCGGCGGTGACGTCCGTGCGGTCGGGGGTGCCCCGCAGTGCATGGTGCTCCTGTCCGGCCATGAGGTCGCTCAGCTTCACGATGATCCCTTCGAGTGCGGCGTCGGCCGGGTGGTGCGCCGTAGCCGGGAAGCGGCACGGGCGGGTGTGCCGTGGGCCGCGTGCTGCTGTGGAGCCGATCGTGGAACGCACGCCTCCGGCGGACGCCGGACGCGACGAGGGCTCCGGCGCTCGGCGCGCCGGAGATGTGGTGTCGGTGTGTGTGGCGGGGCAGGCGGTCACGCCGGGGACGTGGAACGCCGGATGCCGCTGCCGGGAACGGGCGCGAAGATCGCTAGCCGTGGCCGTGCAGTGCGGTACGGCCCGTTCCGGGCGCCGCGTCGGCGGGCGCCGGGGGCACAGCCACCGAGGCGGCGACCGGGGGCAGCGCGGAGCAGGCCCGGTGCGGGCACTGATTCGGCTCGGCGCTGTGTCCCATGGGCCGAGTGTACGGGGTGGAAGGAACGGGCCCCGTTCCGCGCCGGCCGGGGGGTGGCAGGCGGCTCTGCCGGTGATCTTGGAACTACCCGGTGCGGCAGCAAAGAAGTGACCTCTGACGGCAGGAACGTGGCAGGCGATCAATTTGGCTGCTCATCTATCCGGCGGCCCCGCCGTCGGCCCGACGCCCTGCTCGGCGACAAGGGCTACGACTCCAACCCGAACCGGCACGCGCTACGCAAGCGACGGATCCTGCCGGTCATCTCGCGCAAGGGCTGCCCGAACATCAAAGGAATGGGCAAGCTCCGCTACGTCGTCGAGCAGACCTTCGCCTTGCTCCACCACTTCAAGCGGCTCGCCGTCCGCTGGGAACGCCTCACCGAACTCCACGGCGCCTTCGTCTCCCTGGCCTGCAGCCTGATCTGCTGGAGACGCCTCAAGAAGACCCACACATGATCCTGTTACGAGCTCTAAAGGATGTTGGTGGATGCGAAACGGGACAACCCGGACCGTCAGGTGAGGTTGAGTTTTCCCGGACAGTGATCCACACCGTCAGTTGCTGGACACCATCCCGCCGCTCAGCCCCGTTCGGCAATCAGCCTCACCGAAGGACCCCACTTGCCTGAGCACCCCCGACACTCGTCCCCCACGGTGGCCCGTACCTCCTGCCCCGCCCGCCCATGACACCTCCCTCCTCGCGCGGGCGATGCGGGACATGCGTCTGACGTGGCGTGCCCGGGGGATCCTGGCTGAACTTGCCGTCGGCTACGCACCTGGGCAGGAGCCCACGATCAGCGAACTGGTCTCCCTCACCCGCGAGGAGCGTCTGGCTGCCGAGGGCCGTGAGGCCTTCCGTACAGCGATCGGTGAGCTGCGCGGCCTCGGCTACCTCTCTCCGGACGCCTTCACCGCCTCCGGTGTGGGGGAGCGCCTGGTCGTCGATCTCGCCCCGGCTGCGGAAGCCTGGTTGATCCCGCAGCATCGTGGCCTCGGCCTGTACCCGGACGGGAGCTGACCACCGGCCGGGCGGCAGAACGTCCGCTTCGTGTGATGGGGCGGCCCGCCTATCCTGCAGGCATGGGCCAACCCATTGAACTCGTCATATTCGACTGCGACGGTGTCCTTGTCGACAGCGAACGCATCGCGGTGCGCGTGGATGCGCTCGTCCTGGCCGAGCTGGGATGGAAACTCTCCGAAGCCGAGATCGTCGACCGGTTCATGGGGCTCTCCAGCCGGTCGATGACGCGGCAAATAGAGGACCACCTCGGGCGCCGTCTGCCGGCCGACTGGGAGGAAGAGTTCAAGCCTCTCTACCACGATGCGCTCGCCGCCGAACTCACCCCCGTCGAGGGCATCGTCGACGCCCTTGATGCGCTCACACATCTCCCCACCTGTGTGGCATCCAGCGGGAGCCACGACAAGATGCGTTTCACCCTGGGGATCACGGGTCTCTTCCCACGCTTCGAAGGCCGCATCTTCAGCGCCACCGAGGTCCAGCACGGCAAACCGGCCCCGGATCTGTTCCTTCACGCCGCGCGGACGATGGGGATCGCGCCTGAGGCATGCGCCGTGGTCGAGGACAGCCGGTACGGCCTCCAGGCAGCCCGGGCCGCGGGTATGCGAGCCTTCGCCTACGCCGGGGGAATGACGCCCGCGGACCGGCTCGAAGGCCCCAGCACCGTCGTCTTCGACGATATGCGCAGACTGCCCGGCCTCCTGGGGGATCAGTGACCGTCACCCGCGCTCGGCCCGCCTTCACCGTCCCGTCGCGACGGGTGCGGTGCCGCCGCAGGAAGCCCGGATGATCAGGTTGGGCCACAACTCGACTCGGTGCACCGGGCGTTCGACCGGATCGACGCCGCGTAACCCCGACCGACTTCGGCCACATCAAGTGGGGCCTGTACCGCCCCGCCTCCTCGACGGAAGCGGGCGATCCCGCGACACGCGTGGTCCAGCACGACGACATCCGGGTGATCGACCTGAGGTGAACCCCGGTGCGGGGTGACCGCGGTCACCCCGCGGGTCACGTCGACCAGACCACCTTGCCCTGATGCACGATGACCACCTTCGCGTCGGCCCTCAGCACCATCTGGGCGCCGCCGAAGTCATGCGTCTTGGAAGCCCAGATGGCCCGGTCGTCGCCGTTGTGGATGACCAGATTGCCGTCGGGCTGGAAGATCGCCCGGTGGTTCTCACCGAAGGTCATGGCGGCCCAGATCGGCTTGTTCTGCTCGTTGTAGACGACGAGGTTGCCGTCCTGCTGCATCGTCATGCGGATGCGGTTGGTGGCCCAGGACTGGCCGACCCCGATGGAGCTGGTCGCGGAGACCGTCTGGGTGCCCCAGTTCGGCTTCGGGGCCGCCTTGGGCTTCGGTTTCGGCGAGGCCTTCGGCTTCTCGGCGGGGGCGCTCGTCCGGGGCGCGGGCGAAGGCGCCACGGGTGCGGGGGCGGCCTTCGGCGGGGCCGTCCTCTTCTGCTCCGTCGGGGACGGCGTGGGCTTCACCGCCACGTAGTCGTCCAGGGCCGCAGGGGCCGAGTCCGGGTCGAGGACCGTGTCGGCGCTCCCCGCGACCGGTGTGGTGGTGGGGCGTCGGGGCTCGTCGTCGTTCGCGCTGCCCATCAGCAGCACGGGTATCGCGACCAGGGCGGCGCCGACGAACGCGGCCCCCGCCAGGACCGGGGTGCGGGGGCGGCCCTTGTCGGCGGCGGTGAGCGTCTTGGTGTCCGGCTTCGCGGCGACGGCCGCGGCCAGGGCGATGCCCTCCGTGCGGCCCTCGGGTGCTTCGATGGTCCGCGCCGTGGACGAGGGCCCGGACGGGGCGGTGGCCTTCGGGGATTCCTCGGCCGTGGCTGTGGCTGTGGCCTTGGCCTTGGCTTCGGCCGGGGTCCGGGACTTCTCGGTACCGGCCCTTGCGGCGGGCTCGGTCGGGGTCTCCTCGGTGCCGGCCGTCGCGGCGGCCTCGATCCGGGGCTCCTGCGCCTCGGCCGGGGCGGCTGACTGTGGGGACGCGGGACCGGCCTTCTCCGTGGTGGGAGGCGCGGAAGTGGCGCCGGACTTCTCCGCGGCTGCCGCCGCGGACTCGGTGCCGGGGGCGGGGGGCTCGGGGGGCATGTGCTGACTCCTCCTCGGGGGCGAGCCCAACGTAGCCCGTCGCGGGAGTGGGAGAGGACACTCGCCTCAACAGGCCGCTGTCGGTTTGTCATCCCGCGCCTTTCCTGTACCGGAAAGTTCCGTGCTCGGGCAGCAAACGGGCAGGCAGAAGGCTGATACGGGCCCGGTGCCGGACCCCGCGAACGGAGCTCGTATGACATCCTGTTGAGGCCGTTCGGCACTCAAAGATTCGTACGGAGCCAAGAGTTCAGGTGGATGCCTCCCTCGTGCCGGAAGCCGTGAAGGACGCCGCACGTCGTGCGCCCGGCCACTGGATCGGAATCGTCGATCCGGAGTGGACGCAGGCGCGGACGCCGCCGGAGTGGGCCGTGCTGGGGGAGTGGCAGTCGGACGAGAGCGGGAGCGTGGGCGAGTACCGAGCCAACCCCGCCTACCGTCCCTCGGCCCGGGTCCTCGGCTGGCCGGAGCCCACCGATCCGGTGGACGCGGCCGCCCAACGGGCCGCCACGGGGTACGGCACGGTGGACGAGGCGCTGGCCGCACTCGCGGAGGCGGACGTCACCGTCGTACGGGGGCCGGACGGCGGGCCACTCCTGGCCGCGGGGCGGGACGGGGCGCCGGTGGTGCTCCTGTTCACCTCGCCCACCCACGCGTTCATGTCCGCGGCACTTCACCATGACACCGTGTCCGCGCGGGAGCTGGCGGGGTCGCTGGTGGAGACCGGCGCCCTGCTGATGGTCAACTCCGGTGCCGCGGCTCCGCTGCTCGTTCCCGCCGACAGCCTTCCCGGTGCCGTGAGTTCCGGCCCGGTGACCGAGGCCGACGGCCCCGCCCC